>CAMOLY010000001.1 GCA_946619065.1 uncultured Clostridia bacterium
AGAAGCGAACAAAAGGCCCGAAAACCCTTGAATTTACAAGGATTTTCGGGCTTTGGTGGGGGAAGGTGGATTCGAACCACCGAAGGCGGTGCCAGCAGATTTACAGTCTGTAAAAAACTATGGATTATCAAGTAAAATCTGTATCTGCCATCAAAAACGCCATCAGACTGCTGGTTTTTCCTTCTTTTGCTTGACCGGAATGATCCCGGCCTTCTTATTCATGCCCTTATCGAAACGCCCGACGCTTTTTTTGAGTTGCTTTGCACGGAGATCTGTGTAGATCTCCCGGGTGATCTCTACTCTGCTGTGGCCAAGGATCCGTTGAGCTGTCAGCTCGTCAACGCCCAGCTCGAAGAACAGAGTTGCAGTCCCATGCCGGAGGTTATGGGCCGTGATAGCCGGCTTGCCCTCCGGATCCAGGAGGCCCACAGCCTCACAATACCGCTGCCAGGCGCCGTCATAGGCTCTGTCGGGCATCAGGCCGCCGCCGGATCCTCCGCGATTACTTGGAGGTGCCGGGAATAGCAGCGTGCTCTTTGTGTCCTTCCTGGCGGCCTGTAGTGCGTCGTGGAGGATCCCGATGATCGGGACGTCACGGGTGCCAGCGTCGGTTTTCGGCGCCTTGTACCTCGGAGAGCTGCCATTCGAATAATCCAAGCTCTTCGTGATATGGATCATGTTCTCTTCGAGATCTACGTCGGACCAGCTAAGCGCCAGCGCCTCCGATTTGCGGAGGCCGGTGCAGAGAAGCAGGAAGGCAAAGAGCCCAAAAGGCGCATCCAGGCCGCCCAGGATGATCTGCATCTGCTCATCGGTGGGCGCCGACCGCTTCCCTCGGTGCAGTCCCTTCGGGAGTTTCACGGAGCTGACCGGATTATACTTTGCTACACCCTGTATCACAGCGTGATCGAAGATTCCACGCCAGATGGAGCGCCTGGCATTGACCACAGATGCGCTCAGACCGCGAGCTTTAGCCCTGGCGAGATCTGCGGCTATGTCTGCGGCCTCTACCTGTCCAAAGGGAATGTCTCCGTATTCGTCCAGGAGCTGCTCATAGTGGGGCTTGTAATTCTTCCAGGTCCTGGTCTCGATTTCTTCACGGTGCTGGGCCTCCCAGCTGCCGGCGACGGCCCGGAAGGTGATAACCGGAGCTGGCTGTGATTCCTTATCCAGAATCTTCCGGTGGAGCTGCTCCGGATCCCGGTCGCAGATTGCGTGGCGCCTGCCTTCTGCATCACGGTAATAGCCTTGATACCGGCCGTCAGATCTCAGCGTGTACAGATCCGCATATTTGCTTTTTCTCATGATTCCTCCTTGCATTCGGCGGAGAAATCTGCTATCATAAAAGGGCAGACTTCTCCTGCTATTCCTTTCAGTGGGTTTTCTGCGTGCCCGTCTCCGGCTGGTTCCCGGGGGCGGGCGTTTTTGTTTTATCGCAATGACGGGGGGTCAGAGGGTCCGGCAATTTAATCAAACTCGCTTTTATTGACCGGGGTTTCCTGGAAGTTGCCGTCGGTCACCGAATACAACGTATAGGTATAAGTGTACCTACTAAAATCCCGCAATTCATTATCCTTGGAATAGGTCGTGGAGTCACCAAAGTAGTATTTCGGGCCGTACCAATCTGTTCCATGCGCAAAGTACACCCTATATTTTCCGGCAGGCACAGACACCGTTGTTGTTTTGTATGCACGGGCAAAGAAAGAAAACACAGTTTTTCCCTTGGCGTTTTTTAATTTGACATACACGGATTTGCTTGAGGCTATGATTGTTAACTCTGACGGGCAATCAAGATCTGAACCTGTATAGACCTGTCCCGATTTGGGCGTCTTCATTGGCTGCTTTTCGCCGCAGCGACTGCAGATGCTTGGAGTGGTTAAGGTCTCTTTGCTCCAATTGTGACCGGGCGCTTTGCCTTCGACCTTGCCGCAGACGCTGCAGGTCTTGGCTTTTGTGCAAGTGGCGGCGCTCCAAGAGTGTCCGTTGGGGGAGCCTTCCTTTGTACCGCAAACAATGCAGTACTTCGGCTTTTCGCAAGAGGCAAGCATCCAAGTATGTTCGATGGGAGAGCCTTTTGTTGCACCGCAAATGCTGCAGGTTATTGGCGCTGTACAAGTTGCCGATTGCCAGGAGTGACCATTGGGGGATCCCTTGGTTTTGCCGCAACCGGTACAGGTTATCGGCTTATCGCATGTTGCATCAGCCCATGTATGAACATGCCTGTTTACCCATAAAAGGATACCGATCCCGATTAACGCAGCAATTCCAAGCGCAATTGACAAGCCAATGATTCTCTTTTTCTTCTGCTGCGGCGAGATTTGTTTGATTTCAGGCTGGGGTGATTCTTCCTTCTCGCTTGGAGAGACAGGAACGCTGCTGGCATACGGGTATATTTCGTCATTGAGAAAAACGAAATCACTGTGACAATTCGGACAGGTAACCATGATCGGATTACTGCTCGACTCGCCGCTTGCGGAAAAAACAATTCGTTTTCCGCAGCCAGGACAATCACGCACCACCAAGCGCGGATTCAGTTTGCTATCTTCATCCATAATGAAACCTCCTATTTGGCTGTATCATCGGCGCGGACAATAGGCTTCAGGGGTTTATTGAAAAAGGGTTTGGCGGCAGGGTGCTGGTGAAGGCGACGGCTTTCCCGAGAATACGAACATCTTCCAACTCCAAATCACGGAAGTAAAAAGAAGGCACATCATCATTCGCTGGCTTAAGAATTAGTTGATCGTCAGAGAAATAATATCGTTTCAATGTGGCTTCATCGCCGATCAAAACGGCGGCAATTTCTCCATTTTCTACAGTGGGTTGCTGTCGAATGTATACAATGTCACCATCACAGATTCTCGCCTTGATCATGCTATTTCCTTTGCATCGAAGTGCAAAATCTGCACGAACTCCGTCAGGCAGCGGTACCATGGCCTCTGTATTCTCTTCTGCAAGGATCGGAGAGCCGCAGGCAATGGTGCCGACCAACGGCACCAAAGCATAGCGGGAGCTTCGAATCGCAATCATCGGATGCTCAGATCCATGTCTATAAGCATTAATCTCATCATCAGGGAACAGCTCTTCCGGACGAAGGGAAAACACGGACAAGAAGCGGTCGACAACTGCCCTTTGAGGGATCAAATTGAAATTGATCCAATTCATGATTACATCTTCAGAGATATTCAAATGATTGCACAAAGCATTCAGGTCAAGATTTGAATTTGAAAAGAGGGCGTCTACCCGCTGGCCAGACTGCATATCTGGGTGTTCGCGAAGCTCGACAAACAGCCCATCCCTTGCCCTGCGAAGCTCTTCATCATCCATCTCCCAGCCGAGAAGATACGCAGCCCGGACATCCAAAGCAGCCGCGATTTTTTCAAGGCGATCTATTGGAATATTTGTTACGATCCCTCTTTCATATTTGAAAATCGTTTGCTTTGTTGTATTTGTCAAGCGTCCGAGTTCTTCTTGAGTCATGTTTCGAAGTTCTCGGATCTTTTGGATCCGTTGACCCATTGTCATTATAGTCACCTCCTACGTTATTGCTGTCTTCATTATAGTGACATATTTGACGCTTGTCAAGAAAAAAATAACTTGACAAGTTCCAAAAGATGTGCTATCCTCGAAGTAACTTAATAAGTTACGGAGGTGATGAGTATGAACGTCCCGAGACTTAGAGGCATTATCGCAGAACGTGGTCTGACCCAGGCAAAGGTCGCAAAGAGCATCGGAATCAGCGAAAGATCCTTTTATCGAAAGATGAAAAACGGAGTATTCGGCACCGACGAGGCACAAAAAATGATCGCTCTGCTGAATATCCAGAATCCAGCGGATATTTTTTTAACCAAAAAGTAACGCCACAAGTTACTGTACAGCAAGGTGGCGCTCACTGTGCGCCGCTACAGGCGGGCGGCAAATGATACCCGAAGGGCACACAGCCACCCCTACAATGAAAAACCACTGAAAGGAGTTTCGATATGGCAAGAGAAAAACCTGATTATCGGGCGACCATGGAGCAGCTGAACGGGCTGTTTCCGGGGCGCGAGCTGCTCACGATGGAAGAAGTAAAAACTGTCACCGGGTACCGGACCGCGTTCAGCATCAGAAAGCACTTTCCCAGCGTCTGTGGAGGGCGCTATAACAAGACCACCGTGGCCAGGATCCTGGCGGGAGGCTCAACATGATTAAGGAGATGGTTTTATCGGTTTTGTTCGCCACGCCGCTGGGGCTGGCAATGGTGGCCGGGATCCTCTGGCTGTTCCGGTACGGCTGGCGGGCGCTGCGGGCCGCTGTGCGGGAACGCAGCCGAAGGACGGGGGCTTACCCCTCCACCGCTTCGCGGTCCCCCTCCCCTTGGCAGGGGAGGTCAGGACGGAGGACGCGGGGATGAAGCACGGGAAACGGCCAACGCGGGAACAGAAGAAGCTGCTCCGGAAATGGGGAGCGGTGCCGGAAAACTGGCTGATCGAGCGGGATACGCCCACCGAGATGGTGATCATCCACCGGATCAGCGAAAGAACCAAGACAATCAGGAAGGGGGACAAAGATAATGAAAGACAATAGAGAATTCGGATGGATCGTAGATCTGGTACGATCCGGAAGAGACGTCGAGGACGGGAAGCTGTTGGACGCATGGAATTACGCAGCGGACGGAGTCAACGAGATGTACCGTCTCTGCAAGAGCCTGCTGGAGGGATTCCGGGAGCAGGCCAGGGTGATGCGGAAGATGGACGCGCTGATCGGCGAGAAGGACCGGCAGCTCAGCGAGAAGAACCTGCTCATATGGAAGCTGAACCGGAAGCTGCAGGATGGGACGGTCCGGGCCGAAGATCGGGGGACCACCTCATCCGGTCCTTCGGACCACCTTCCCCTCAAGGGGAAGGCTTTCGACGAAGGACGAGAGACGAGGGACGAGGACGCGAGGGATATGTCCGCTGTGGTCAGCGGCCACTACGGGACGGCGAAAGACGCTATGTGTCCATCTTTCTCGGAACCGGAGGACGAGGGAACAGTCCCTGCGGAGGGGGCGGAATGAAGTGGTTCCGAATGAAGGGGCCGGGCGGGACGATCACCTGCAAGGGAAATTATGCCGGAGAAGCAATCCGCGAAGCTTCCGAGCGCTGGGCTTGTGATCCGGAGACGATCGAGATCATCGGAGAGGATCCCTACTACGGAAGCGGAGAAAGGATTCCCGTTTCGGAGGAGGCAAGATGGTGACAAAGATCCTGCCGACAGCATCAGACATCTGGGAGATCCGCAAGGGCGGAAAGGTTTGGGTCCGTTCGCCGGCTGCCAACTGCGGCTACGATGAGAAGACCCTGGCCGGCATGCGCAAGCGCGGGTACCGGCTTTACAAAAACGGGAAACCGGCATAAAAGAGCCGCCTCCGATGAAGCAGATCGGAGGCGGCGGAGGGGCCTTGCAAACATGGCCGCTGTGGTCAGCGGCCACCACGGGCCGCCTCCACTATATCACAATCATGGAGGAATATCAAGTGAAAAGTATTACGATTGACAAGCTGTCCATCCGGAATTTCAAGGGCTGCGGCAGCCTGGATCTGGACTTCGGCGGAAAGAACGCCGCAATCTACGGCGACAACGCAACTGGGAAGACGACGGTTTACGACGCGCTGACCTGGCTGCTGTTCGGCAAGGACAGCCGCGGGAGCTCTGATCAGGAGACTATCAAGCCGCTGGACACGGAAGGCAACGTCCGGGATCACGAAGCTGTTACCTGTGTAGAGGCGGTGCTTGGGGTCCGGGAAGATGGCGCACAATGTGCGCCGCTGCAGCTCAGAAAGGAAATGCAGGAGAGCTGGGTCACCCGGCGGGGCAGCGCTCAGCCGGTCTATGACGGCAACGATTTCCGATACTACGTGGACGACGTACCCATGAAAAAGAATGAATTTTCCAAGCGAGTCGGCGAGTTGGTGGAGGAAGACACCTTCCGGTTGCTGACCTCCGTGACTGCGTTTGCCCAGGATATGCCCTGGAAGAAGCGCCGGGAAATTCTGTACGACATGAGCGGCGCCGCATCGCTCAGCGACCGGGCCCTGCTGCAGACGGCTGCCAGGGAGAATGCTGAAGATTTGGACCCTGACACCAAACAGAGGTTCAGCGAGTTGGCCGAGCTGATGGGCAGCAAGAGCCTGGACGATCTGAAGAAGATTCTGGATCAGAAGCGGAAAAATCTCATGGGAACCAGGGATCAGACTCCTGCCCGTATCGACGAGCTGACGATTCAGGAGGCCAAGATGGCCATGCTGGACTTTGACAAGGCGGAGCTGCAAAAAGCTGCGGCAGAGGACGCAATCCGGAACGCCCGGGAAGAGCTGGCCAGGCTGCAGGGGATTGCAGGGCACCTGGCCCCTACGGAGGCAGGGCCTACGGCGGCGGAGATTGGGCTGCGGGAGCTGGAGGCCGAAAAGGCGTCCTATGAAGCTGCCTGGTCTGTGCAGCGGAGCGCGATCCTGGATAAGCAGGCTGCCCTGATCTTCGAAAACGCCGCCTGGGTACGGGCCCAGCGGGATGAAGCCCTGACTGTAGAACGGGAAATTCTGGAACTGGACGCGAAGAACCGTACCTATCGGCAGGAACAAGCCGCGGCTTTGCCAGATCTGAACGCGCTGCAAAGCGCTGCGGATGCTCTGGCAGACAGAATCCGCGGGCATCAGGATTCCTTCCGAGAGTTGGAGGCGGAGGCCTCCAAGTGGGATGAGTTGGTGGAGCAAAATCGCAAGGAATGGTTGGAGGCCGACCGTGTCGCGTTCAGCGGCGGGAATTGCCCGACCTGCGGCCAGCAGCTGCCACTGGAGCTGTTGGCAGAGGCCAAGGCCAAGTTTGAAACAGGAAAGGCCAGACGGCTGAAGGACATTGAAGGCCGGGCGGAAATCAACCGCGGCAACGGGGAACGCTGCCGCAAACAGGCAGAAGATGCCCGGGCAAAGGCAGAATTGGCGAAGCCGACCCTGGACAAAGCCCTGGACGATCTGGAAGCCGCGAAAAAGCAGCCCAGGGAGCTCCTGGACCTGGACGGTTATCAGGAGCGGCGCGAAGCCCTGATGGTCAAGCGGGAGGCCCTGGAAGGGCAGGAACACATGCCGGACTACAAGGCGCGGCTGGAGCCCATCCTGGAGGAACTGGCAGCGCACGACAGCAGGAAGGCTATGACGGGGTATGAGGACCGCCGTGCTGCTTTGCAGACAAAGTTGGACGCAGAACTGGCGCAGGCAGCCCGCGAGGCCGACGAGAAGGCCCGTCAGAAGGATCAAATTCAGGACGAGATTCTGGACGTCCAACAGTACATCAAGGAGCAGGAGGCCGTCCACGGGGACGCTGTGCGGGTTCTGGGGCAGAGGGTTGTTCTGGACTACACCCGGAAGCGGATTCAGGAGCTTCGAGAGGCCCAAAAGGCGGCCGGCGCCGAATTGGAGCAGGTTGCCGCGGCCCTTTATGCAATGGAAGCCTTCATCCGCTGGAAGACCCGTTTTGTGGAAGGCTCCATCAACGATTTGTTCCGCATTGTCACCTTCCGGCTGTTCCGGGAGCAGGCCAACGGCGGCCTGGAGGAGCGCTGCGACGTGGTAGTAGACGGCGTGCCCTACAATGCTCTGAACAACGGAACCAGGATCAACGCCGGCTTGGACATCATTCGTCGATTGGCGGAGCACTATGGCGTCCGGGTACCCCTCTTTGTTGACAACGCCGAAGGGGTGACCAGACTGGAGGACGCCGGAACTCAGGTAATCCGGCTGGTGGTTTCTGCGGAGGACAAGCGCCTGCGTGTGGAAGTTTAGGGCCGATGTGGTCATACATTCGTGACTCTACGAGTTCGGCCCCTACGGATAAAATGAAAGGAGATTAAACCATGAGTCTCAAAATCAAGGACAGAGCAAAGCCCGCGGTACCGCCGGTTGAGCCGGGCGTGTACATGGCAGCCTGCGTCGGTGTCATCGACCTGGGCGAGCAGTATTCCGAGAAATACAAGAATTACAGCAACAAGGTGATGCTGACCTTTGAGCTGCTGGGTGAGACCGTGGAGATCGACGGCGAGCAGAAGCCCCGTCAGATTTCGAAGATATTTACCTTTGCCACCGGGCAGAGGTCAGGCCTCCGGAAATTCCTGCAGAGCTGGGACGGAAAGCAGCTGTCAGACGAGCAGGCAGCAGAGGAAGATCTGAGCCAGCGCCTGGGCCGGACCTGCCAGCTCCAGGTGGTGCTCAATGAGACCGGCGACAAAGCCAACATCGACAACATCATGGCGCTGCCGAAGGGCATCAAGCTGGACAAGCCACAAAGCGAGCTGATCCTGTTTGACCTGGACGAATTCGACCAGGCCACCTTCGAGAAGCTGAGCGACTGGACGCGGGAGACCATTCAGAAGAGCAGCCAGTGGCAGAAGGAACACGCCAGCACGGAGACGATCCAGGTCAACCCGGAGACGGGGGAGGTTTTGGAGGACGGCGGGGCGGGCACTAACTTCGCGTCGCAGGCTCCCACGAATCGGGACGGAGGTGTGCCGTTTTGACGTTTGAGGCTTTGGCTTCGAGCTCTCACGGCAACGCCTACATTGTTTCGGACGGGCAGTCCCGCATTCTGCTGGAGTGCGGGCTTGCCTTCCGGACGCTGCAAAAGACAGCGGGGTTTTCGCTGTGCGAGTTCGATGGGGTTTTGCTGACCCATGAGCACAAGGACCATGCCCGGTCGGCCGGGGAGTTGATCCGCAGCGGACAGACCGTATACATGAGCTGCGGGACGGCCCTGGCTCTGGGCCTGGCGGAGGAACGGCCGCTTTCAGCTGTGGTGCAGGTCCGAAGTACCACCTCATCCGGCCCTGCGGGCCACCTTCCCCTCGAGGGGAAGGCTTTCCCGGTGGATCCGGAGAAGGCTGTGGCTGTGGTGGGCTGCCCGGGGGTGGAGCTGGTAGAGCACAGGGAGCAGTTCCGGGTTGGCAGTTTCGATGTGACAGCCTTTGCCACATACCACGACGCCGCGGAGCCGCTGGGCTACGTGATCCGATCCCGGGCGGACGGGGACGTTCTGGTTTTTGCTACCGACACGGTGAACCTTCGGTATCGGTTTCCCGGGCTCAGGTTACTGGCTATCGAGGCCAACTACGACAGAAACATCCTGGAACGATCTCAACGGCTGCCGGACAAAACCAAGGATCGGATCCGCAACACCCACATGGAGATCGAAACCCTCTGCGACATCCTCCGTGGCATGGATCTGCGCGAGTGCCGGGAGGTCTGGCTCCTGCATCTGTCGGATGCCATGAGCCACGAGGGAAACTTCATCAACAAGGTGCGGCGGGCGGTTCCGCCCTGGGTGACGGTTCGAGCCGCGGCGAGATAGGAGGTGCTGAAATGGGATTCAGCCGGAAACAATTCACATTTTATCGTTCGTATATCGACGCTGCCGCATCGCTTACCGTGAAGCAACGGGGCGAATACCTGGTTGCTTTGATCCAATACGCGCTGGACGAAATCGAGCCTGATTGTATATCTCCAGCGGCACGGACCGCATTTGAGATTGTCAGGCCCTTCCTCGACGTGGCCAGACGCAAGGCCCAGGCTGGGAAATCGGGCGGTGAGGCCAGCGGAGAAGCCCGAAGCAAAACCGAAGCAAACCGAAGCAAAACGAAGCAAAACGAAGCAAACACGAAGCAAGGGGAAGAACAAGTAAAAGAACAAGTAAAAGGTAAAGGGGAAGGAGAAGGGGATGCTTCCCCCAGTTGGAAAAGCAAAGAGTCTTTTACCGATGTCTTTGACAAGCTGATGAGAACAGGTGTTTTTATGTCGGACAAGGACAACCTGGACTGTGAGGCGCTGTGTGCGGAGTACGGAACAAGGGCGGTCACGGAGGCAATCGAGCGAGCGAGAGAACAGAACGCGCCGAGATGGAGCTACGTCCGGGCCATCGTCACCAGCGGCGGGGTCGGAGGCGGGCATTCAGGCGGGCGCGGCGGATTCATCCGGCACGGAGACAGCATGAGCCCGATGATGCAGCAGGCCGTGGATCGGATGCTCGCTGAAGACGACGACAAATGAAGGGCCACAGAAAGGAAAAATCACATGGGAAATAAGAAAATCAATCCCAGGCGGCAGATCTGCACCGGGGAGGACGTCAAGCGGGCGGAAAACCGAGGAATCGAAACGGGCCTCCGGCAGGCGCTGAAAATTGCCCTCTACATCCTGCTGGACAAGCACGACGCCCCGCGGGAGGACGTTCAGGAGTTGGCCAGGGAGTTCACATGGCTGGCCGAGCGGATTAACGAGGGAAGGATCTCGTGGCCATTCGTGGATCGGGTGCTCGAGGAAAACGACGTGGAGGTGCGGCTGAGGTGACATACGGCGAGTTTCTGCAGACCATGAGTCTGTTTGACCTGATGGAGGGAGCGAGATGAAACGAACAAGGGACCCAGCGCAGATCAGCATGACAGAGGAGATCATCGTGGACAGCTTCGCCGGAGGCGGCGGGGCGTCTACTGGGATCGAGGTGGCCACCGGGCGGGTGGTGAGCATTGCCATCAACCACGACGCGGACGCGATCCTGATGCACAGCGTCAACCATCCATTCACCGAGCATTACCAGGCTTCGGTCTGGGACATCGACCCGGAGGAGGTCTGCAAGGGCCGCCCTGTGGGGCTGGCCTGGTTCTCGCCAGACTGCAAGCATTTCAGCAAAGCGAAAGGCGCTGCCTTGGTGGATAAGAAGATCCGAGGACTTGCGTGGATCGTACTTCGGTGGGCGGCTACCGTTCGTCCACGTGTGATCATGCTGGAAAACGTGGAGGAGTTCCAGACCTGGGGGCCGGTCCGAAAAGGAAAGCCCGTAAAGAAAAAGGCTTGCAAGACCTTCCAGCAGTGGAAATGGCAGCTGATGAACTTAGGCTACGAAATCGAACACAGAGAGCTGGTAGCGGCTGACTACGGAGCGCCGACCTCCCGCAAGCGGTTTGTGCTGGTTGCCCGGTGCGACGGGCGGCCCATCGTCTGGCCGGAGCGAACCCACGCCCCCGCAGATCATCCTGACGTGATAGCCGGAAAACTGAAGCCCTGGCGCTCCGCCGCGGAGATCATCGACTGGAGCTTGCCGTGCCCGTCCATCTTCGCCTCCAAGGCGGAGATTAAGGAGCGGTATGGTCTGGACGCCGTGCGGCCGCTGGCGGACAACACCCAGCGCAGGGTGATCAGAGGCGTGGACAAGCACACCATTCAATCAGTAAAGCCTTTCATTGTACCGGTAGGTTACGTGGAACGGCGCGGCCAGGCTCCGCGGGTACATGATGTGGACAAGCCTCTTCCAACGGTTGTGGGTACCGGGAAACAATATCTGGGAGCGCCGAAGCTGGCGCCTTTTACGGTCACAAATACCACCAACTCCGTCGGCGCTTCGGTCTCACAACCGGTACATACGGTCACAAGCGCCGGAAATCAGATGCTTGTAGAGCCAAAGCTGACAGCCTTCGGCGTGGAGTGCAATCACAGCGGAGGCGGCCACGTTTCGGACCTCCGGGACCCATTTAAGACCATCACGGCTAATCACACAGGCGGGATCTGTGAGCCGGTGCTTTCCCCATGCATCGTACAGAGCAAATTGTACAACGGTCCGCGGAGTGTCAAAAAGCCGCTCTCAACGATAACAGCTGTAGGTTCCCATGAGCTGGTGACGGCCAACCTGGCACAATACCACACCGAGCAGACCGAGACCGCAAGGGTAAACAGCCTGGACGCGGCTCTGCCAACGGTGGACGCATCAAACCGTTACGCCGTTGTAACGGCCCATCTCAACGAATACTACGGCAACGGCCAACCCATAGACATCTCGAAGCCCATGCGCACGGTCACAAGCCACGACCGGGAGGCGCTGACCACAGCATTCATGCAGCCCTTCCACGCGGGCGGGTATCACGGGAAAGGAAACTCTCCGGACAAGCCGGTGAACACCGTGACATCCTCCGGCGGTCAGTCGCTTGTAACGGCCCAGGTTGCGGAGTTTAAGGGGCAGGATATAGGACAGCCGGTGGACAAGCCGCTGCGGACCATTACCGCATCTTCGGGCCAGTTCGCAGACGTGCGGGTCCAGGTGGTGCGATATGACCAGGAGCAGACAGGCAATGCCCGCCCATACGGGTACTGGCCGGAGATCCGGCAGCTGCTGAATCAATACTGCGGTTATTCTCTGGGCGAGAACGAGATCCTGCTGCTGAATATCGAAGGTGTCTGGTATTACATTTCCGACATCGGACTTCGGATGCTGACGCCCCGTGAGCTCTACAACGCCATGGGCTTCCCGCCGGACTACATCATCGACTTCGTGGACCCCAAGACCGGAAAGGAGTATTCCAAGGCCGCCAAGGTGGCCCGCTGTGGCAATGCCGTCTGCCCGCCCATGGCGGAGGCGGTGGTCCGGGCCAACCTCCCGGAATGGTGCGGCGGCAAGATCGAGACCATGGAGCAGCTGCGGAAGGTTGTTGCGGTATGAATGCACCGATCAAATACCCAGGATCCAAGTGGAAAATTGCACGATGGATTATCAGTTACTTCCCGGAGCATCACAGCTACTTGGAGCCTTTCTTCGGATCGGGAGCGGTGCTGTTCACCAAAAGCCGGAGTAACATCGAAACCGTAAACGATCTTAACGGGGACGTGGTAAACCTGTTCGAGTGGATCAAGAGGGACCCGGAACGCCTGGCGCGAGAAATCTACTTCACGCCATATGCCCGGGACGTGTACGAGGCGGCATTCAGCCGCCAGTGCACGGAAACAGACAGCTTCCAGCGTGCGTTTGATTTCTTCGTCCGGATGATGATGGGGCACGGGTTCCGATGCACCGGCGAAAAAGTGGGATGGAAAAATGACGTACAAGGCAGAGAAAAATCCTACGCCGCAAATCAGTGGTGTAATGCTCCAAAGGTCCTCCTCGAAGCGTCTGACCGGCTCCGTGGCGTCCAGATTGAAAATCGCCCGGCATTGGAGCTGATACGCAGATTCAACTATCAAAATGTGCTGATCTACGCCGACCCACCCTATATGCTGTCCACCCGGCACGGCAAGCAGTATTCAGTGGAGATGACCGACGCAGACCATGCCGAATTGCTGGAAGCATTGAAGCGGCACATCGGCCCTGTGCTGATTAGCGGATACGACCATCCCTTGTACACGGAACTGCTGGATGGTTGGCACCGCAGGAAAACAACCACAACAGACCAAAAAGCCCGGGTTCGGCAAGAGTGCCTTTGGATGAACTTCGACCCGCCCGAGCAAACTTCACTATTTGACATTTCAGGAGAGAGACTATGAAACGATTGACTTTCAAAGACAGCCACGGCCTGGCCGCCCTGCTGGACGGGATGCTGGATCAGCTGGATCAGATCGGAGCTGCCGATGGATAACGGAAAGATGTGCGGAACATGCAAACACTTCCGCGCCCTTGAAAGGCCATTTGAGCGGGAAGATGGCGTGACTATTTATGGATACTGTTTCAAGGATGCCAGAAACGACTATTCTCCGAACATGGGGAAAGGATATCCGGTCTTTCTTCCGCCAACTTGCGGCGGAGCTTGTAAAAGCTATTCAAAAGAAAGGGCGTAAGCAATGAAACCTATCTATGAGCCGAAAGGCAAGGCAAAAGAATATGGCGACCTCGCTATCAACATCTACACTGGCTGCCCACACCGCTGCTATTACTGCTTCGCTCCGAACGTGCTGCATCGGGAAAGGGAGCAGTTTCATTCCGTTGTGGAGCCCCGCCCGGGTATTGTGGAGGCGACGCGGCAGCAGTTGGAACGGGAGCAGATCACCGGCAAGCTCATTCACTTGTGCTTCACCTGTGACCCGTACCCAACAGGCTATGACACCAGCATCACCCGGGAGATCATCAAGCTCCTGAAGGAGTATGGCAATCACGTCCAGATCCTCACCAAAGGTGATGGGATCCGAGACCTCGACCTGCTGGACAAAAACGACTGGTACGGGATCACCCTTGACGGAAGCGAGCCCGGCCAGCATCTGCCTGAGGGCATCAATCTGTATGAATACCGCGTTCGGTCAATGACAAAGGCAAAAATAGCCGGCGTGAAAACGTGGGTGTCATTTGAGCCTGTGCTTGATGCAGAAAACGTTCTGAGAATGATATGGGCCGTGTACGGGCTGGCGGACCGAGTTAAGATCGGCAAGCTGAATTACCATCCGTCGGAAATTGATTGGGCGTCCTTCGGACGTGAAGCGGAGCGGATCTGCAAGATGCTCGGTTACGACTATTACATCAAGGATAGCCTGCGGGATGAAATGAGAGAATAGGACGGCGGGGGTTCCGAGTCACTGGTCACGAGTCACCGGATAAGGAGGGAATGAGATGCCTGGAGGTTACAGATGGCAGTCCGCCGATGCGGAATGCCCGTATTACAAGGATTCAAACCGAAATTCAATCCGCTGCGAGGGGCTGCTGGACGCTGACGGCTGCTCCACGATCCAGCTCAACTACGCGCTGAGCAGGGACCGGGCGTGGCACGAGAAGACCTACTGCGAAAAGTCATATCGGTTCTGCCCGATCTATGCTGCGGTCATGAGCCTGAAGGACGAGGGATAGGCAACAGGCAATAGGCAATAGGCAATAGGAGACGGTGGACGCGGGACGAGAGACGGGACGCGGGAAAGCCCAGGGGGGAGACCTCCTGGGCTTTGTGTGCGTTTGGCAGCGGGCCGTCGGGGACGCCGGCCCCTACGACGCGGGACGGAGGACGGGGGTGCGGCGGGTACTTAGAGATCCGGGGAGGGGAGTGGTACCATAGTTGAACAGAGGACGGACTGAAAGGGGGTGAGACCGTGGCGGCTGGGAAGCTGACGCCGAAACAGAGCCGGTTTGTGGCGGAATATCTGGTCGACCTGAATGCGACACAGGCGGCGATCCGGGCAGGGTATAAGAAAAAGAACGCCTATCAGATCGGATCGGAAAACTTGAGAAAACCACAAATCCAGGAAGCAATCCGGGTGAATCGGGAGGCCCAGGAGGTTCGGACGCAGATCTCTGCGGACCGGGTGCTCCGGGAGCTGGCGCGGGTGGCATTTGCGGACGCGACGGACCTCGCCTTCATTGAGGACGGGCACGTGCGGCTGCGGGACAGCAGCACGCTGTCGGAGGATCAGAGGGCTGCCGTCGCTTGCATCAAGGAAGGCGCCGCTGGCCCGGAGGTCCGGCTGTATGACAAAATCAAAGCCCTGGAGCTGATCGGGAAACACCTGGGCATGTTCGAGAGACGCGAGGAGGCCGAGGATCGGAGCGTCCGGGTGGTCATCGAGGACGAGGCCGAGGCGTGGTCAGAGTAGCGGAATCACGGGGGTCCACCTCATCCGTGGGCACAACGGGAAAGGAGATTTAGATGCCGTTTGAATATCCGATGGAGGAGAGCCGCAGGAGTCTGGACCGGATGTGGGAGGACGTCTGGCGGCTGGTGGAGCAGCTGCGGCTGATGGAGGGAAGGCTGGCGGAAGAGGACGCCAAAAAGCTCGCGGAAGTGAAAAAAAGGTTTGCGGCATTGGAGAGCGCGTCCGGATCCAGGAGGACGTCGAGCACTGGCGGAGGGCAGCACAAGATTCCGATCGGACGGCTGGACAGCAGCTCCACGGCGACGGTTATGACGGCTACCGTGGACGGAATCACCAGTCTGGAAGACGGTGTGGCGGTGTATCTGACAAACGGGGTGATCACCTCCGCAGCCAACTTCACGCTGAACATCAACAACCTGGGGGCCAAGCCGGTCTATCAGTCCATCGCCGCGGCAGGGCGGGTCTCCACCACGTTCAATTCGGCCTACACGATGCTGTTCGTCTACAACGAGACCCGCGTGGCCGGCGGGTGCTGGGACATGTACTACGGCTACGATTCGAACACCAACACCCTCGCCTACCACGTGCGGACCCAGCAGACCAGCCGGAAGCTGGGGGACAGGCTGAGCCGGTATCTGTTTTTGTTTACCCAGCGGGACGGGACGCTGGTGCCGAGCTACACCGTATCCAGCGGAAACGGGACCATCGGCACGTCGAAAACGCTGAACACCGGGAAGGCGTTCGATCCGAAGCTGCCGATTTTCTACTATGGCACTTCCACCAACGTCTCAGCGGGGAGCATGCCGGGCGGAACGTACCTGTGGCGCCAGTATTCCGCCTGCGAGATGCGGTACGCCTGGAACGTGGGAACGACGCTGACGGCCGACACGCCGGTTTGGGTGCGGTGCGTACCAAACGCCGACGGGACCGTTCAGCTGGACGGGAACGACTGCATTGTGCAGGCGCTGCCGTCTGCCGAGGACGGGAAGGTCTATATCTGGCTTGGCGTGGCCTACGGAACAACCGGATACAACATTGAGCTTGATTTGGAGCATCCGGTTTTCGAATTTAAGGAAGGGCGGCTGCAGCGCTGGACGTGACAGTCACCAGTCACCAGGGGACGGGGACGGGAGACGAAGGGACGGAGGTTATGGCCGATGTGGTCATACTTCGTGACTCTAAAGAGTTCGGCCACTACGGGACAGGCCGCCAGTCGGGCCGCCATACGAGGCGCGGATGTGGACGGGGGCTTACCCCTCCACCGCTTCGCGGTCCCCCTCCCCTTGGCAGGGGAGGGCAGGACGGAGACGGGAGACGCGGGGGTATGGCCGCTGTGGTCAGCGGCCACTACGCGGGTCAGCGGGCACTACGAGGGAAGCGGCCATTACGGGGCGACCTACGGGATGCGGAGGATGAGATGATGGAGCTGAAGATCGGGAGGCCGAATGCGAAGCAGGCGCTGATGCTGCAGGCGAAGACCAAGCATGTGGGCTTCGGCGGGGCCCGCGGGGGCGGCAAGAGCTGGGCCGTGCGGTGCAAGGCGAAGCTGCTGGCTCTCCGCTATCCGGGAATCCGGATGCTGATCGTCCGCCGGACTTACCCGGAGCTGATGAACAACCACATCCAGATCCTTCGGACCGAGCTGCTGGACATGGCACGGTACAACGACAAGGACAAGGTCCTGCGATTCCTGAATGGGTCGTCGATCCACTTCTCGTATTGCCAGTACGACAAGGATCTGGACCGGCTGCAGGGCGTGGAGTTTGACGTGATCTTCCTGGACGAGGCAACACAGCTTTCAGAGTACCAGATGAAGACAATCACCGCCTGCCTGCGCGGCGTCAACGACTTTCCGAAGCGGATCTACTACACCTGCAACCCGGGCGGGCAGGGCCACGGCTACATCAAGCGGATCTTCATCGACCGCCGCTACGAGGCCGGCGAGAAGCCGGAGGACTACACCTTCATCCAGTCGCTCGTGACCGACAACCGCGCGCTGATGGCGGCCCAGCCGGAGTACGTCCGGCAGCTGGAGGCCCTGCCGGAGAAGCTGCGCAGAGCCTGGCTGGAAGGAGACTGGGACATCTTCGAGGGACAGTTTTTTGAGGACCTGCGCACGTCGCCGGACATCCGGAAGTGCGCCGAGCATGGGATCGATCCGGAGGACGCGAAGAAGCGGGGGCTTTGGATCCACGTGATTCCGGCCTTCGATCCGCCGCGGGAGTGGAAGCTCTACCGATCCTTCGACTGGGGCTACGCGAAGCCCTTCTCCTGCGCCTGGTGGGCCGTGGACTACGACGGGAGGATCTACCGGATCCTGGAGCTCTACGGCTGCACCAAAACGCCAAACGAGGGCGTGAAGTGGACAACGGACGAGGTTTTCGCCCGAATCGCACAGATCGAGCGGGAGCACAGGTGGCTCAAGGGCCGGCAGATCGAAGGTGTGGCCGATCCGGCCATCTGGCAGGAGAACGGCGGCGTGAGCATTGCGGAGACCGCGGAGAAATACCGTGTATATTTCAATCCCGGAGACCACGAGCGGATCGCTGGCTGGATGCAGTGCCACTACCGGCTGGCCTTCGATGAAAACGGGGTGCCGATGATGTACGTCTTCGACACCTGCCAGGCATTCATCCGGACGGTCCCGCTGATGGTCTACGACGAGCACCATCCGGAGGATCTGGACACGAGTCTGGAGGACCACGTCTGCGACGAATGGCGCTATATGTGCATGGCAAGGCCGATCCGGCCGGTGAAACGCGACGAGGACCCGCTGATCAGGGCGGATCCGCTGGATCAATTCAAGGGGCGCAGCGTGCTGTACGCGCCCGGATTTGGAGGACAATATGGTTAAATATCCGCACTTGCAGTTCCGCGGGAAGCAGAAGACGGTGCTCACGGAGTTCCGCGGGCTCAACCACACGCCAACCTGCGAGCCTGGGGAGTGGTACGAGGCAAAGAACGTGAGCAACATCGAGTATCCGATGCTGACGACCCATGGGGACCGGGCGGCGGTGACGGAGCTGGACGGCTGCGCCGTTCCGACGCGGGACATTTTGGGATTCTGCGCGTCGGAACCGCCGGCCTATCTGATGAGCGACGGACATCTGCTGTGCGGCGGAAACGAGGTCGTGCTGGCCACGACGACGGAGATCGGGTGGACGGCGACGTGCACCATGATCCTGGACGAATCAAATTCCCAAGCTGTCTTCGTCATCACGGACGCCGGCGCTGCGGCGGTGGCGGGTCGGCTGGGGCTGATCGGCGGAAGCGGGAAGGCGACGTTTGTCTGCGTTGGGGATGAGACGGCTTACGATTTCGACAGCAGCCGGTGGGACGTCTTCGACAGCAGCGCCAACAAGCTGGATTCCGGCGTGAAGCTCTCGGACTACGGCATCACGCGGACCGACGCCCGCGGACCGGCGTGCGCCGGAGAGGAAGCCTTCACGGTGGACGTGCAGGAGGTGGTGCTTAACGCGCTGACGGGGCCGAGGCAGATGGTGCAGATGGGGGCCTGGGTGCTGGTCTGGCCGGACAAATGGTTCTGCAACGCGGCCAAGCTGGCCAGCGGGCTGGCAATGGTCCCCGGCGAGGACTACGGCAGCATGGCGCTGGACAATCAGGCAGAGGCCAGCCAGAACCACCCGGTCTACACAATGCTCTGCCATCTGGACGGGACGGCCTACAACACGTCCAACGCGAGACCGGCGGGGGTTTCCGCCAGCGGGAGGGTCTACTTCGGCAAGGACGAGCCCTACAATCCGAACAACACGGCATACGCGGCCGGTGATCTCTGGCTGAGCGTCAACTCGGACTACACAGAGATCGAGGCGCGGGTGTGGGACACGGACATGGGCTGGATGCCGACCACGGATCTGGGCGTCATGCTCTGGAGCAGGGGAATCGCGGCGGGCGTCAAGGAGGGCTACCGGGTGACGGTGGCCGGCTGGGACGGAGCCGGCGCGCTGAAAGCGGTCCGCGAGCGGGTCAACGGGGAGCACCCGGTGCTGGGCGTAGATCCGGACGGCGACTGGATGATTCTTGGTGACTGTTTTGTAACCACGTCCGGAACGATGAAGATGACGTCCGGCACGGTGTCCGTGGGAATGGACATTCCGGACATGGACTATGTGGTGGAGTGCCAGAACCGGCTGTGGGGCTGCTATTACGGCCAGGACGCGGAGGGGAACGTGCTCAACGAGATCTACGCCTCCGCCCTGGGAGATTTCCGGAGCTGGCGGCAGTACGAGGGACTGGCCACGGACGCCTGGACCGCATCCAGAGGCTCGCCGGGGCCGTTTACAGGGGCGGCGGTGCTGGGCAGCAACCCGCTGTTTTTCAAGGCGGACAGTCTGGAGAAGGTTTTCCCGTCCGCGACCGGGGCCCATCAGATCCAGACGGTCAGCCTCAACGGCGTGCAGGCAGGGTGTGCGAAGAGCCTGGTGGTGATCGACAACGCGCTGTACTACAAATCGCCGCTGGGCGTGTGCGTCTACACCGGGAGCCTTCCGAGACAGATTGGGTACAAGCTGGGCCAGGAGGCCACAGAATACGGGCTGGCTACGGCAGGACGCAGCGGCAAGCGGTACGTCATCGACATGCAGGGGCCGGACGCGCGACGGCTGTTTGTGTACGACACCGAGACCGGCTACTGGCAGGCTGAGGACCCGGTGTACAGCTATCTGTACACCGACGAGACGGACGTGCCCTGTCTGGTGACATTCGGCGACGAGCTGTACGCCACGCGAAACGGGGCGCTGCTGCAGCTGGTGCGGAACGCGGGATACGAGGAGGGAACCGAACTTCGGCCCATCCCGCGGCCAGGCAAGCCGACGATTCGGACACCGAAAGAGGGAGCGGAATGGTACGCAATCACGGCAAATCTCGGCGTGGAGCACGGGCAGCGGAAGTATGTCTCGCGGATCCGGATCCGGGTGCGGCTCTACGATTTCAACCTGTTCCGCGTCTACATCTCCTACGACGACGGGCAGACCTGGGAGCTGAAATACAACAAGAGCAATCTCTTTGCCGGGACGTCTGCGCAGGAGCCAAAAACGATTTGCCTGTATCCGCGGCGGTGTGACCGGTTCCGGCTGAAATTCGAGGGCGCGGGACGGTTCGAGCTGCAGATGATCCAGTGGGACACGGAGACGGGGAGCGATGTTTAGGCAATAGGCAATAGGCAATAGGCAATAGGAGACGGGGGATGCGGGACGTCGAGGACGCCGTCCCCTACGGACGAAGGAGGAACGGAATATGACAGTGAAGTCGGCAATTGAGGCGGCGGATCGACTGCTGGCGAACGAGATCAGCCTGGAGGACAAGATCCGCTGGCTGAACGCGCTGGACCATCAGATCGCGGAGGAGCTGCTCTACACCCACGAGGGCAGCGGTTATGATCCGAAGGACAGCCCCTGGACCCCGCATACGGAGAACGGCTACGCGGCGGAGGACCTGCTGGTCAGCGACTACTACGCGGACCTGTACGTAGACTATCTGCTGATGCAGTACAGTCTCTACCAGCGGGAGACGGAGGCCTACAACGCGGAGGCCGCGGCGTACCAGGCGAAATACGCGGCCTACGCCATGTGGTTCAACCGGACCCACATGCCCAAGGCTGGGCCGAATCTGATGTTTTAGGAGGCGAGACAATGGCAATTTTCAAAAGACGGCCGGAGCAGGAGCCACCGATGCTGCAGATGGGCGCCGGCGGACAGATGCTGCCATATCAGGGGGGCATGGGGCGGGAGCCGGACGAGCAGACTGCGCCGGCGCAGATCATGGCGCCAGGCGGTGAAATGCTGCGTCAGCCCATCGGCAAGGAACAGGTCCGGGAGGCGATGCAGACTCTCCGGAAATACAAGGCCGGCAAGGCCAACATGGAGCGGCGGATCATCGAGAACGAGGAGTGGTGGAAGCTGCGCCATTGGAATTTTATCCCTGAGCAGGGAACCACACAGCTCAAAACCAAGAGTGCCTGGCTGGTCAACGTGATCCTGTCCAAGCACGCAGACGCGATGGACGCCTTTCCGGAGCCCAACTGCCTGCCGCGTGCAGCGGACGACGAGCAGGAGGCGCAGATGCTCTCCTCCGTGCTGCCGGTGGTGCTGGAGCAGGACGAATTCGAGAAGACCTGGTCCGACAACTGGTGGAAGAAGCTCAAGTCCGGCACGGCGATCTACGGCGTCTTCTGGGACCACGCCAAGCTGAACGGACTGGGGGACATCACGATCCGTGCGGTGGATCCGCTGAATCTCTTCTGGGAGCCGGGGATCCGGGAGCTGCAGCAGAGCCGGAACATCTTCCACGTGGAGCTGTGGAGCAACGACGCTCTGAAAGAGCAGTATCCGGATCTGGAGGACAAGCAGCTCACAAAGGACATTGTGACCAGCAAATATCTATACGACGACAACGTGGACACCTCCGATAAAAGCCCGGTGGTGGACTGGTACTACAAGAAGAACGAAGGCGGGAGAAACGTCCTGCACTACGTGAAATTCGTCGGCGATACGGTCCTGTACGCAACCGAGAACGAGGCCGACATGCGGGGCGGTCTGTACGACCACGGGATGTATCCCTTCTTCGCGGACATTCTGTTCCCGGAGGAGGGCACGCCGGCAGGCTACGGCTACATCGACATCTGCAAGGACGCCCAGCGGCAGATCGATCTGATGAACAACGCGATCGTCGCAAACTGCGTGGCCGCGGCCACGCCCCGGTGGCTCAAGCGCGGCGACGACGGGATCAATGAGGCGGAATACGCCGACTGGACCAAGCCATTCGTCCACGTGCAGGGATCCATCGACGAGAACGTGCTCAAGCCGGTGCCGGTGCAGATGCTGAGTGGAAACTACATCACAATCCTGCAGGAAAAGATCAACGAGATGAAGGAGACCTCCGGCAACCGGGACGTCAACAACGGCGGCAGCGCCGCGGGCGTCACGGCGGCTTCGGCCATCGCCGCCATGCAGGAGCAGAGCGGGAAGCTGAGCCGGGATCAGATCCGGCAGTCTTACCGCTGCTTCCGCAGCATCTGCTACTGCGCGATTGAGCTGATCCGGCAGTTTTACGGGGAGGCCAGGACGTTCCGCATCACCGGACCGAACGGCGCGCCGATGTTTGCGCCCTTCGACAACTCCGGCCTTGCCCCGGTGCCGCAGGGTCAGGGAGCGGACAACAAGGAGTTCGGTGTGGACATGGGATTCCGGGTGCCGCAGTTCGACATTGAGGTCGACGCCCAGAAGGAAAGCCCTTACACCAAGATCACCCAGAACGAGCTGGCGCTGCAGTTCTACAACAACGGATTCTTCAACCCGCAGATGGCAGACCAGGCGGCGATGTGCCTGGGCATGATGGACTTCAAGGGGAAGGACAAGATCAAGCAGCAGGTTCAGCAGAACGGCGGGCTGTTCCAGCAGATGCAGATGCAGATCGCACAGCTGGAGGCCATGCTGGGGATCCAGCGGGACGAGCAGGGAAACATGATCCAGGGGCCGACGCCGGGCGGCGGAGGCGGCAGGATGCCGGCAGGGGACGAGATGAACAGCCGGTCCCGCTCCGTGATCGACCGGGCGAAGGAACAGGCCGCGGCGGCGACGCAGCCGAGATAAGGAGGGCAACAGGATGAGATACGACGAGAAAAAGCTGACGGCGGGACAGAAGCCGTCCGCACAGCAGAGCTACGTCCAGCAGGCTGGAGGCGCCGCAGGGGCTGCATTCCAGCGGGCAAGGGCTAACCAAGGATTGCCGAGCGGGCAGCAGAGCTACGTCCACCAGGCGGGAGCTGCCGCGGGGGACGCTTTCCGGCGAGTGGGGCTGCCTGGCGCACAGCAGAGCTACGTCCACCAGGCGGGAGCTGCCGCGGGGGACGCTTTCCGGCGAGTGGGGCTGCCTGGCGCACAGCAGAGCTACGTCCACCAGGCCGGAGCTGCCGCGGGAAATGCGTTCCGGCAGCAGGCGGCGGCGCAGCAGGGGAACGCGCCGACCGCAGCGCAGAACGGGTACGTCAGTCCTTATGCGGACAACATGGACAGTCTGCGGCAGCAGATGGGGGATCTGGCAGACCAGTACGCAAACCGCGGACCGTTCCAGGTGAACCTGGCCAACGATGCCCTCTACAAACAGTACGCGCAGCAGTACGCCCAGATGGGCAAGCGCGCCATGCAGGACACCATGGGGCAGGCCGTGGGGCTGACCGGCGGCTACGGCAGCTCCTACGCACAGAACGTTGGGCAGCAGGCGTACAACCAGCAGATGCAGGGGCTGAATGACGCGGCGCTGAGCATCTACGACCGGGCCAAGGCCCGCTGGGACGCCGAGGGCGACCAGATGCTGCGACGGCTGGAGCTGCTGGGCAATCAGTACGAGCGGGAGCGCCAGGCGGACATCGACGCGTATGGCCGATACCGGGATCAGGTGTCGGATGATCGGTACGCCGACGAGCGGGACTACAACCGGGATTGGCAGCAACGGCAGTGGGACCGGGAAGGTCAGTGGCATGACCAAGAGTTCAATTACAACGCTGAGCAGGACCGGATTGCAAACGATTGGCGTGAACGGGAATTTGGCCGTGAAGGTCTGTGGCACGACCAAG
>CAMOLY010000002.1 GCA_946619065.1 uncultured Clostridia bacterium
TCCCCTGCCGGGAGCCTGCATAATCTTTGAAGATTATGCATTTTGCAACAGCCCCTTTTTGGAGCCGCTCCCTCACTGTTGGCGCATGGGTTGCGCCCGGACGAAAGATCACGCTGCGCAAAGATGGAGCGGCTGAACAGATACGACAGGAACAAATATCGCGCCGCAAAACAAACCGGTTTGCGGCGCGTTGATTACCTTTTGATGTTTTACGGTCTCTCCCGGTTCAGTCCGTGCCGGGCTCGGCGAGCAGTGCGCGTCTTCTGCGTCTGTGGGGACGGCGCTTGGGCTTCTTGGCGACCTCGGTTTCGAAGTTTTCGTAGAGGGCGGAGGTCCGGTCGTAGACGAGACGGCAAACCTTGAGGCCGCCTTCAGCGTCGTGCTCAAAGCGGATGCGAACGATGAAGTCCCCGTGCTCGGGGCAGCTGCTGCGCGAGAGGTAGCGACGGCCCGGCTGGGTGTGCCAGCCCTCGCAGGTCATCTCCTTGCCGCAGACCGGGCAGACATTTTCTCTGCCGCCCATGTCGCCCATCGCAGCGGCCTTGTCCTCATAGCAGTGGTAGACCTTGCGGCAGACGCAGCCGGGGACCTTTGCCCCATGCAACCCGTCCTCATGCTCGCGCATCGAGCCGCGATACTCGGCCATGCCCTTCTTGAGATCGAGCTTTTGGCAGATCAGGGCAGTGTGGTAGGCATCGCCCAGGGCGTCATGGGCCTGACGGGTCTGGGGGATCCCCATCAGCTCCAGGGCGGTGGACAGGGCCTTCTGATTCGATCCGGTGCCGGTCTGGGCGTTGAACATCATCTGGGCGTTATACCAGTTCTGGATCCATACCGGGTCGTAGCCGTTGAGCATCATGTTGCCGGCCAGCAGCGGAATGTCGTCGAAGCCCCAGGTCAGGAAAATGCAGTCCTCGCCGCACCAGTTGTAGAATTCGTTGATTGCGTCGTCGAAGCTCAGCCCCTCTGCCCGCAGCCGGCTCTCACGGATACCGGTGAGCTTGGCCACACGGCTGTTGAGCCGGCGGAAAAACTTAGGCCGGATCAGCACCTGAAACTCGTCGGTGATCGTCTGATCCTCCAGCATGCGCACCGCGCCAATCTGGATGACCTCACCGGAGATGTGGATCGGCAGCACACGCTGGGCCGCGTAGGAACCGGGCCAGGGCTGGTTCCACTCCATATCCAGAATGATGTATTCCATCGTATCGCTCCTATGTCACATTTGCATCGATCATAACACGCCACCGAAGCCAATGCAAGGTTTTTCTTTCCAAACGGCGCCGCGTCCCGCTGCGCTGCGGCGCGAAGCCAGAGCAGCGGCCATAAACCCGCCAGAGCCATCCGTAGGGGCGCATATCATGCGCCCACAGAACGGGACCGGTAACGATCAAGTGGGACCGGTCACAATACGAAGCAACCGGGCCTCTCTGTCACTGTTGGCGCACCGTGTGCGCCCGGACGAAGTGATTGTCCTCTGCTGGCTCTTCTGCGCTCAGCGGATTCCGGCTTCCGCCGCTTCCGCCTCCGGGTCGAGGTTCCGTTTCCGGCGCAGGATGCGGTGCAGCAGCCAGAGCGCAAAGAGGGCGCCAAGAAGCTCGCCGGCGGGCAGGGCGGCCGCGAGACCGTTTTCGCCGAAGAGCCGGTCGAGCAGGATCATCATCGGAATGTAGAAGCCCAGTTCCCGCACCGTCGCGTGCAGCAGGGTGGCCTTGCCGTCGCCGATGGCCTGCATGCAGAAGGAGGTGTGGTAGTTGATGAACTGGACCGGGGAGGCCAGCGCCCGGATCCGCAGGAAGAGGGCGGCGTAGGCAACGGTCCGTGCCGCGTCCTTCGCCATCTGCAGAACCGCTTCCGGATCCGCGCCGGCCCCGGACTTCTGCCCGGTGCTCAAAAACAGGTTCGTCACCGGCTTTGCGAAGACCTCCAGCAGGGCGATGGAGACTACCGAAACAATCATGCCCCAGAGCCGCGCGGTGCCGATGGCCTCCCGCATCCGGGTGTGGTTGCCGGAGGAATAGTTATAGGCCACGATGGGCATCATGCCCTGGCAGATTCCGATGTTGACCGCGTTTGGGATGCGCTCCACCTTCATGACGATGCCGAAGGCCGCCAGCACCAGATCGTTGTGCCTGGATGCAAGAATGTTGACCGAAATGCTGGCCACGTCAAACAGGCCGGTCAGAACTGCGGAGGGGACACCCACCGTGTAGAGACTGCGCCTGTGGCCCCGGTCGAGACCGCCGGCCCTGCGCAGATCCAGGCTCAGCGGCGCCGTCTTCTGGGCCTTCCGGAACGCGAGGATCAGATAGACGCAGGAGACCAGGTTGGAGATCAGCGTCGCAAGGGCCGCGCCGGTGACCTCCTGGCCCCGGGGCAGGAGCACGAACATGAACAGCGGGTCCAGGGCAATGTTGAGCACGCCGCCGAGACTCAGCCCGAGGCTGGCCTGACTGGAATAGCCCGCGTTGCGCAGCAGGTGGGAGAGGGTCAGCGAGAGGATCGCAGGCAGACTGCCGATCACGATGACGATGATCGCGTACTGTCTGGCATAGTCCAGCGTGGCAGCGGAGGCGCCGAGGAAGCGCAGAATCGGCTGCAGCAGGATTCCCACGAAGGCCGAGTAACCCACGGCGAGGATCAGGCAGCCGCGGATTGCGTAAGCGCTGACCTGCTTCGCGTCGTCCTCCCGGCGGATGCCCATCAGCCGGGCAATCAGCGAGCCGCCGCCGATGCCGTAGAGGTTGGAGAAGGCGACATTCATCATCGTCAGCGTCAGGGTGACGGTGGTGGCAGCCATCATATAGGAATTGCCGGTACGCCCGATGAAGAAGGCGTCGACCATGTTATAGATCAGGTTGATGAGCTGGCTGATGATCGTCGGGATCCCCAGCGCAGCCAGGGCGCGGGGGACCGAAACCTTTTCAAACAGCTCGGTTTTGGTATATTTCTGCATCCGTATCTCTCCCCAGGGCAGAGCTGCCGCAAATCTATTACGGAAAAGCCCATGAAACCATGTTAGTATAACACAGCGTGGGAAAAATGCAAGGAAAAAGTAAAAAGATCAGGATGGAGTTTTACGGTCCTCCCCTCTTGTCCCGGCCGTCGCCTGGCCATACAGGGCCGTCAGCATCCGCCAGGTGGGCTTGTTGACGATGCCGCTCTCCGGCATGCCGCAGCTGCGCTGGAGGCACCGGACCGCCTGCATCGTCTCCTCGTCCATCACCCCGCTCATCGGGCAGTCGTCCAGATTGCCGTAGAACCCGTGCAGACTGTGGAGCATTGCCTGCACCAGCAGAACGTAGGGCAGGGTGCAGCCCGCCGCCATCGCCTCGTTCGGTCCCATCTGGATCTGAATCGGCGCGGCCGGGCCGACCTCCACCGCGGCGGATTCGAAGGCGCAGCGCACTGCGTTCCAGGTTGCCTCGTCCGTCGTGCCGGTCACCGGCAGGCCCTCCATCCGCTGAAAGGCCTTGACGCAGCGGACCGTCCGCTCTCCGTAGACCCCGTCCGGAATCAGCATGGGCAGCCCCTCCCGGTACCGGGCCACCGTCCGCAGCATGGTCTGCAGGCTGGTCACCGCTTTTCCCACGTAAAACGCTTCGTCATGCATCCGGGTCCCCTCCTATCTGATTTGGTCCCGGCTGCCCGCGGAGAGAGGTGTGCCGGGAAACTGGGTCATGCGGCTGGTTTCACTGTAGCCGAGGGCGGCATACTGCCGCGCGATTGCGTCCGCAGTGAGCGGGCCGAGCTGGCCGGTCTGCGGGATCCTGTTGGCCTGCTGAAAGGCGAGCAGCTCCTGTCGCAGGCTGCTGCCGCGGAAACCCAACGCTTGAAGGCGCTGGCGGGCGTTGGCGGCTGTGGTCGGTCCGGCCTGGGGCTGGGGGAACAGCGCCTGGTTCTGCAGCACGCTGCTGTCGATGCCGAGATACTCGTCGTACAGCGCGTCCCAGGTCCGCTCGTCGGCCTCGCCGGTCTGCGGCAGATTCCGGTAGCGTTGAAAGCTGATTACCGCCTGCCGCGTCCCCGGGCCGAAGATCCCGTCCACGGCCGGACTCTGCACCTCCTGCACGAACTGGCCGACGACGGCCAGCAGGAACTGCAGCTGGGAGACCCGTTCGCCCCGGTCGCCCTGACGCAGGGGCTCCGGCCCATCCCAGGCCAGATCCTCGTAGCGCAGCCCCTCGGACTGCAGCTCGGACAGACCCAGCACGCCGCCGTAGACCCGCTCGATCGCGCTCCAGGTCACCCGCCCCACCACGCCGTCCGGGTCCAGGCCGAAGATTCGCTGGAAGGCCGTGACCGCGCTCTGGGTACCGGCTCCGTAGATCCCGTCCGCGCTGACCTTTGGGATCGCCGGAAAATTCTGAGAAATCCGGTTGATCGCCCGCTGGATCAGGGCGACGCTTCTGCCCCGGCTGCCGAAGCGGAGAGCCGTGCCGGGATAGGAGGACTGCGGGTCCAGGGACGGGGCGTTTGCGACGATCTCAATGTTTCTGCCGTAATAGCTGCGCAGGATCTGCAGCCAGCCGTAGCCCTGCCGCGCCAGGGCCTGGGAGCCCCACTGGCTCATGCCCTCGCAGGTGACGGTAGTGCCGTTGCAGAATTTCGCCGCCAACGGTTCAATGAAGTTGACGCGGCGGATGTAGTCGTCGAAGAGCTCGTCGACAAGCCGGACGATATTGGAAAAATAGCTCCGGCCGGCGTAGAACTGCTGGTCGTAGGCGGTGGAGGACGTGATGTCGAAGGGATAGCCGCGGATGCGGTAGTACTCGGTGTAGACCCGGTTCAGAGCAAAGGACGTGATTGCAAGGATGTTGGCCCGCAGGGCATCCTCGTCCCAGGTCGGATAGACCTCGCTGGAGGCCACGTTTTTCACATAGTCCGAAAAGCGCACCGTCACATTGTCTGCGTTTGACGAAGGCGCGCCCAGGTGGACCGTGATGAAAGTCGGAATGTAGGGCAAAACCGTTGTCGCCATCTCGCCCTCCTCAGAGTCCCTGTGACGGGACGTTGAAGGTCTCGCTTTCCGCCGGGGTGCCGAGCGGCGCGCTGCGGGGGATCAGCACCGCTTCCTGCAGAGTGGTCACGCCGGGAAAGATCTGCACAGTCCGGACCGTCACGCTGTCGAAATCGGGGTGGCTGACGGTGACGATGACGTCGGTCCAGCCCTGCTCGCCGTTCGGACTCTGGCTTTCGCTCTGCTCCGGCGTGTCGATGGAGATCGGCTGGGTCTGGCCGCTGTCGTTCGTCAGCTGCAGGTTCAGCAGGTTCAGCGGCACCCCGGCGGCGCCGGTCACGGTCACCGTCGCGTCCGCCACAGGCACGAACCCCCGCGAGGTCACGGCCTGCACCTTCAGAAAACCAATGGACATAAAATCCCTCCTGTTCGGCCCATTCTATGCCAAACAGGAGGGATTGGTGCGTGTTGGAGAGGGATTAGGGACGGGGATGCGAGGCAATAGGCAACAGGCAATAGGAGACGAGTCACTAGTCACCAGGAGACGGGGACCTCCCAATGCCTTCCCCTTGAGGGGAAGGTGGCCCGAAGGGCCGGATGAGGTGGTGTTTCGATCCTGCATCTGTTTGTCCGGAGCAGCTGCTCGTCGGAGGTCCACCTCATCCGCCTCGCTTCGCTCGGCACCTTCCCCTCCAGGGGAAGGCTTTGGACGGTGTGCCCGGACGGAACGCATACCGCTCAGCGCCAGAAGACCCAGAGGTAAACGTATCCCACGAACACCGCGGTCAGGGTGAAGGGGATGCCGATGCGGGCAAAGTCCTTGAACTTCACCTCGTAGCCCTGCTTGCGCAGCAGGCCGGTGGCAGTGATGTTGGCTGATGCGCCGACCGGGGTCAGGTTGCCGCCGAGGGTCGCGCCGGTCAGCAGGCCGAAGTAGAACAGATAGGGCGGAATCCCCAGCTCCTGCGTGACGACGGACAGAACCGGCAGCATCGTGGCCACATAAGGGATGTTGTCCACGAAGGCGGAGATCAGCACCGAGCCCCAGACAATCAGCGTGTAGAGCAGGAAGGGACTGCTGCCGCCGACCTTAACGATCCAGCCGGCAAAGTCGCGGATGATGCCGATCTCAGTGATGCCGGCAATCACACAGAACAGGCCGAGCAGAAGGAGCAGGGTCTCATAGTCCACGCTCTTCAGAGCCTTCAGGGTTTCGCCGGCCTTGCGGTGCCGGCCAAGGTCCAGCAGCATCGTTAAGACGGCCAGACCGACGCAGATGAGGCCGTTGGTGATCTCGGGCTTGCCCGGGATGAAGGACGCGCAGATCAGCAGCACGACCACCAGAACCAGCATCGCCGAGGGAACGTAGTCATGGACCTCGGTACGCTCGGTCGTGTGCACCGGCTGCCGGTCCTTGCGGAAGAGGAGCATCATAATCGGCACGGTGGCAAGCGCGCCCAGCTCCACCGCGAAGAAGATGCCGGGCCGGCCCTTCATCCAGAAGAAGCTCATAAAGTCCATCTTCGCATAGTCGCCCAGCATGATGGAGGTCGTGTCGCCCACCAGAGTCGCCGCGCCCTGCAGGTTCGACGAGACCGCGATCGAGAGAATCATCGGGATCGGGTTGATTTTCAGCTTGCGGCACACCGCGATGCCCACCGGCGCGATCATCAGCACGGTGGCGACGTTGTCGATGAAAGCGGAGACGAGGCCGGAGAAGAGGGACATCAGGATCGTGACCCACATCACATTTTTTGCCCGCCCCAGCAGCAGATCCGCGATCCGGTTCGGCATCTGGGATTCAATGAAGTAGTAGACGATGATCATCGTGCCGGAGATCATCATCAGTACGTTCCAGTTGATCGCGGTCGGAAGCTCCCGGACCGGGAGGATCCCGAGAATCAGATAGACCGCCGCTACCCCGAGGGCGAAGTACATCTTGTACTTCGACAGCCCGATGATGCCGACATACATCCCGGCGAAGAGGATCAGCGCGATGAGTTTCAGGGTTTCCTGAGACATGATTTCAACTTCTTTCTGCAGAGCTGTGCCGCAAAAAAACAAGACCTTTGCCTGGCGGCCCCTTCGCCGCATGCAAAAGTCTTGCCACAACGTCACCCAACCGGGCCAGAAGGCCGTACTGACGACTGGATGAACGCGGCCCCGAAAAGGCCCACGCCGGCTACTCCCTAATGATGCGATTACTATACCAGACGCGACCGCGTCTGTCAAGCACGAAAAGCCGAAGTGTGCCCAGCCGGAGGGATGAGAGTCACCGGTCACAAGTCACCAGGGGACGGGGATGCGAGTCAGCAGTCACCAGGCACCAGTGGGAGAGCGTTACGAGTCAAGTCGCATGCCGCCTTCTCCCCTTCCATCGCGCGGACGGCGGTTTTGACGGTCCTTTCTTGACTTCGGCGGCGGGGTATGCTATCATAGGCGAAAACACGCGGCGTTTTTCGCCGGGAAGGGGATGAAGCTGTGAATCAGCCGCTGCTGCCGCGGCCGCGCTTCTGGGTGCGGGCGGCCAAGGAAAAACAGATCCGAACCACCCTCATGGGAGACATGATCCGGTTCATGATCGTCTTTTTGATCGCGACCGTGCTGGAAAGCCTGCTGATGTCTCTGCCGATCACCTTCTGGGTCCTGACCCGGAACAGACTTGAGCTGCAGCAGGGCGGCGTGGAGCTGGGCAATCTGGAAAAAATGATTGCCCAGCTGATGGAAAAGCTCCCGCCCTGGATGAACGTTGCCGTTCTCTTTGCCGCCGCCGCCTACGGAATCGCCGCAGTCTTCTACTGCAAAAAGTATGAAAAGCGGACCCTTCCCTCGATGGGACTGGCGAAGCAATCGGCTCTGCCGGAAACGCTCGGCGGTCTGGTCGCTGGACTGGCTCTGTTCGCGGCCCTGACCGGGATCGGCGCGGCTGCAGGCGGCTTCCGGGTCTCTCCCTTCACCCTGGATGCGCAGCAGCTTCCCCTGCTCGCGCTGGCCTTGCTCGGCTGCGCCGTCGCGGGCGGCGCGCGGGAGCTGCTCTTCCGGGGCTATCTTGCCCCCAGCTTCGGTTCGGGTCTGCCGGTCGCCTTCGCGGTGGGCCTGACGACTGTGGCCTCCCTGCTGGCCTCCGGCGGCGGGAGCGGCTTCGTCCCCTACGCCAATCTGCTCCTGCTGAATCTGCTGCTGTGCGTCTGCACGATCAAGCGGGGGAACCTCTGGAGCGCAATTGGGCTGCATGCCGGCTGGCTGTTTGCCGGGAATTTCCTGTTCGGTTTCGATCTGCCTGCAAATGACCGTCTCTGCCTCTTCCGCGTGGAATCCGCCGGTTACCGCAAGCTGCTGACCGGCGGGAGCAACGGTCCCGAGGGCAGCCTCTGCGCCACCCTGGTCCTGCTGGCTGCGCTGGCCGTCGCCTATGCACTCCGCGCAAAGGATCCCGCGCCGCAGGGCGAGGCTAACAAACCGGGTACGCCGGGACCGGACGCCACAATCTGAACCAGCGGCCAAACCGCCCGCGTGGCGCACGATAATACGCTGCTGCAACTCACTTTTTCACGCTTTTGCCTTTGCAGTGCGGAATCGGCAGCGGTCGGATCATCGGGAAACGCTCTCGCGCTGTGGGCGCATGATACGCGCCACTACGGATGAGACGGCGGGTATATGGCCGCTGTGGTCAGCGGCCACTACGGGTCAGCGGCCACTACGGGTCAGCGCTCGCATTTCACTCTTTCACTTTTTCATTCTTTCGCTTTTCCTCTTTTTCACCCCTTCACTCTTTCACTTTTCTTCCGCAATCCTGTCCGGTGATGCAAAAGGCCGACTCCTCGGAGTCGGCCTTTTTGCGCGGGTTTTGAATCCGTTTGTCTTATTCTGCCTTGGGTTCCTCGGGCTTGTCGTCCACGACCTCGAAGACGGCCTCGGCGGGCTCCTTCAGGTCTTCCAGATTCTTCGACAGCTCGTCGAGATCCTTGTTCAGATCCTCAGCCGCCTGCTCGACGTCCTCGCAGACCTCCTCGGCGGCTTCCTCGACGGGCTCCGTCTCGGGCTCCTCCTTCGGCTTCTTTGCCTCTTCGACCTGAGACTTCAGGTCCTCGATGGCCTTGGTGGCCTCGGTGATCGCGTCACAGAGGGGGATGTACTCGGCGTCGTCCGGCTCCTCGCCGGTGATGTAGTCGCGGTAGTAGAGCTTGCCAAGCTCGGCGTAGGCCTTCTTCAGCTTCTCCTGCTCGGAGAGGATGTTGAAGTTTGCCTTCGTCACGGTGGCGGCGGACTTGGTGAACTTCGTGGCTGCCTGGGCGACCTCTGCCGCCAGTTTCTTCAAAGCTTCCAGACTTTCGTTCAGTGCCATAACAAATTCGCTCCTTTCGGCGTTTTGGGGTTCTCTTACAGCTTCATTATAACAGCTGTGTGATAAAATGGAAGTCCCGCAGAGAAGAATTTACAGAAATTTCAGGATTCGGTCTCCGGCTCCGCCTTGAGCCGGTTGACCAGCATCGTGCTGCCGTCCGGGTGCTTTTTGACGCGGATCCAGATCAGGAGAGCGGTTGCCGCCGCAAAGCTGACCAGAGCCAGCAGCTGGCTCACCCGGATCGGCCCGAGCCTGAGCGAATCCGTCCGCAGCCCCTCGATCCAGGCGCGGCCCAGACCATACCAGGCCACATACAGCAAAAACACCTGGCCGTCGTACTTCCGCTTTTTGGAGAAAAAGTGGAGCAGAAGGAAACCGATCAGATTCCAGACCGATTCATAGAGAAAGGTCGGGTGCCAGTAGTGCGCGTTGCCGGCCTGATCCAGCAGGCCCATGCGCAGGAAGCAGTCGGTCTCGGCGCCGTAGGCCTCGCGGTTGAAGAAATTTCCCCAGCGGCCGATGAGCTGGCCGATCAGCAGGCCAAGACCCATCAGATCCAGATAGGGCGCGAGCTTCTGTTTCTCGATTTTGGAGAAAAGGATCAGGCCGATGGCAGCGCCGATGATGCCGCCGTAGATCGCGATGCCGCCCTCCCAGATGTAGAGGATCGAAATCGGATCATCGGCGTAGCCGCCCTGCTTCCAGTAGAAGACCACATAGTAGATCCTGGCGCAGACGATGGCCAGCGGGACCGCCCAGAGCAGAGCGTCGGCCACCTTGTCGAAGTCGTAGCCAAAGGATCTGCAGCGTTTTTTGCCGTAGAGGATGGCCAGCAGGAAGCCGAGCGCGATCACAACGCCGTAGAGATAGATCTCCTTGCCGAACACGGTGAAGGGCAGGGTCCTGGGCGGGTCAAACCAGCCGATGCCCAGGCCGGGGAACGAGATGGGATCGTTTGGATGCATCAGGTTTCTTCCTCCTTTGGCGCGATGACCGCGAAGGCCGCGGACTCCGGCCGGATCCGGCCGATGAGGTCCAGGACCTCGCCGGCAGTCACGGCGGCAATCTGCGCCGGAAAATCAAGGTAATCCATCCCCTCCAGCGCGGCCTCGGCCAGACGGATGCAGGTGGCACCGAAGCTGTCCAGCGAACGGACGCGGCGGCCGAACATGGCTTTTTTCAGGCGGCTGAGGGCCTCCCGGTCCACGCCCGCCCGGCAGATGCGCTCTGCTTCGGCGCAGATGGCCGCGAGAACCGCGTCCGGGTCCCGGCTGTCGCCGGAGAGGGTCAGCATCGCCACACTGCGGAAACGGTCGCAGCCGGCGGAAAAGCTGTCGTCGATCAGACCGGCGTCGTAGAGACGGCGGTAGCAGTCCGAGGAGGTGCCGGTCAGCAGCTCCATGGCCAGGTCGCCGGCAAGCTCGGTGCGCACCCCGTCCCCAGTCAGGGACGGGAGCGGAAAACCGGCGGCAAACATCGGCATCGCCACGTCCATGCGGAGGGTCTGCCGGCCCCGCAGGGGCGGCCGGGCCATCGCCTCCGGGAAGCAGGACTGGACCTGCCCTTCCAGGCGGGGCGGCGCGCAGGCGGCGGCGATTGCAAGAACCTCCTCCGGCGGAAGCGGACCCTCCACGCAGAGGACCAGATTGTCCGGCCGGTAGAAATCCCGGTAGCAGCGGCTCAGCGTATCGGCCGTGATTCTTCGGATTGAGTCCTGCGTGCCGAGGATCGGCACCGAGAGCGGATGGCCGGGCAGGGCGATTTGATTGAGAAATTCGAACAGCCGCGAATCCGGGCTGTCGTCGCTCATTTTGATCTCCTGATCAATGATTCCCCGCTCCCGCTCGACCAGCTCCGGGGTGAACCAGGGCGTGAAGACCATTTCCAGCAGCTGGCGGAGGTTTTCCGCAGGGTTCCGGGTGGTCTCCACATAGCAGGCGGTGCCGCAGCAGCCGGTGAAGGCGTTCGGATTGCCGCCCAGCGCGGAGAAGCGTTCATCGGCGCTGCCGCCGGGCAGATCGAAGAGCTTGTGCTCCAGATAGTGGGCGGTTCCGGCCGGCACGGAGCAGTCCGTGCCGTCTCTGCGCCAGTGAAGATCCGCAGCCCCGTAGTTGACCGCAACCACGGCGAAGCTGCGCTCGAAGTCCGGCTTGTGCAAAACAAGGACACGCAGGCCGTTGGGAAGCACCTCCTCCCAGACCTGCTCACGCAGCCGGGGGTAGTCTCTGCATCTCATGGCTCCGCCCCCTTCAGCAAATAGACAAAATCCTCCTGCGCGGCGGCGCCGAAGGCAGAGGCCTGCTCCGCCGTCACCCGTCCGATGGCCGCAGCGCGGTCTTCAATCGAACCTGCCGGACCGCCGAGGGAGACGCCGGCATAGAATTCCTCCATCCGGCCCGGGCTTTCGCAGACGCCGCGCAGGCCGGAGATCAGCAGGGCCTTTGCCTGGTCCAACTCGTCGGGTCCGATCCCGTCCGCGGCACAGAGGGCAAGTTGGCGGCGGATCTCCGCCAGGGCAGGCTCGGTCTGCTCGGCGTCGATGCCCGCGGTGACGAACATCGCGCCCTCCCGGCGGTCCAGCGAAGCGGACACCGCGTAGCACAGCGATGCCTCCTCCCGCATCCGCAGGAAGAGCCTGGAGCGATAGCTCCCGCCGTAGACGGCTGTGAAAACCTGGGCCGCAGCCAGCTCGTCGAGGGTCTGCGGGATCGGCGTCCGGAAGCCCACGGCAAGTCTGGCCTGGGTCAGATCACCGGTCTCGGTCAGGCTGCGGACGGGGCCGGGCGTCCGGAAAACCGGCTCCGGCAGCTTTTCGCAGCTCCGCCCGGCCAGCGGGCGCAGCATCCCCCGCAGCAGCTCCGCCGCCCGCTGCGGCGTCTCGGAGCCCATGTAGAAGACCTCCGCCGGTGCATGGGCAAGGAGGGCCTGATACTGTTCATAGAGGTTTTTCGGGGTGATCCGGTCCAGGTCTTCCTCCTCGCCGGAGGCCGGGACCGCATAGGGCTCGCCGCGAAACATATTCCGGCACAGCTGCCGGATCGCGTAGAGCGCCTTGTCGTTCTTCTCGGCACGCATCGCGCTGCGCAGATTGGCGCACTCCACCGCGAAGCCGGCAGGGTCAAAGCCGTCGTCCTTCACCAGCGGCTCAAACAGCAGATCATGGACGAAGCCGCAAAGCCGCTCCAGCAGCGGCTCCTGCGCGACGGCGTCCTCCAGAAAGGCCGCGTAGATGCCGGCAGTCTGGATCTGGCCATGCTTGCGCACCAGGCCGCCGACGGATGCGCCGCAGGCGTCGTCCAGGAAGCGGGAAACCGCGGTCGGATCCGGACAGGTCCGGCAGCCGCGCAGCAGAAGGTCCGGAATCAGCGCATTCATCGCTGCGGTCTCGGACCGAAGGGGACTCAGAAAGCTCACGCGGAAGCAGCCGGTTCGAAACCGGCTGCTTTGCACAGCTGTCAGGCGGACGCCCGGAAACAATTCAATCAATTCCGGCATTTCGGCCTCACTTCGCTGCCTGCGCGCTGCGGCACAGGAAGGTCACGACCTGCGCGCGGGTGCAGACCTGTTCGGGGCAGAAGCGGGTATTCGTCACGCCTTTGGTGATCCCCCGCTCTACGGCCCAGAGTACGGCCGTTTCGTACCAAGTGTCCGCGGTGACGTCTTCAAAGGGGTTGTTCCCCGCCTTCGGGTTCGGCTTGTCGGCCGCGCGCCAGAGGAAAGTCACAAATTCGGCACGGTTGACCTGTTCGTTCGGCGCAAACTTGTTGGCAGAGACGCCGTTGGTCACGCCGGTCTCGGACGCCCACAGGACAGCCTCTGTGTAATAGGCGTTCTTCGGGACGTCAGTGAAAGGAACAGTGCTCGTCGAAGGCTTCGGACAGCCCTTGGCCCGCCAGAGGAAGGTCACAGCCTGCGCGCGGGTGCAGATCAGCCCGGGGCCGAAGTGCGTCGCGTCGATGCCCTCCGTGATCTCCCCGTTCCACGCCCAGAGGACGGACTCGGTAAACCAGGCGTCATCGGGGACGTCGACAAAGGGGTTGCCGCTCGGAAGCGCAGGGTTGACCAGCACCTGCCGGGCAGCGTCGTCCAGCAGGGCGTACTGGGTCACACGCATGTTCAGCGTACGGTCAAAGAGATACTCCTGAACCGCGAGCTTCTTTCCGGAATAATTCCGCGTGTCCACCGTGAAGTTCAGCTCCATCGTCATCTGCACGGCATTTGCCGTGAAGTTGCCGGTCTGGACATACAGAGAATCTCCGTTTTTCTTCAGCCGCTCCCCGGTCTCCAGGTCCACGAGATAGCCCCGCAGCAGGTAGACGTGGCCCGGGACCAGGTTCTTCACCGTCACCTGATCACGGATGGCGGCGCAGCGGCTGTACGGGACCTCGTGGGTGCCGGTGCTGCCGGTCAGATTGCCGGAGGGGATAGAGGGATGCTGGTTGGCCACCGTGATCTCCAGCCAGCCGCCCTCGTTGAGCACGCTGGTTTTGAAGGCCGGCGTCGCATAGGACATCGGATCCGTGGAATTCTTTGCCAGAGTCGCAGCGTTGTAGCTGCCCAGCAGGGTCCGCTTCCCGTCCGGCGCGACCTCCGTCACCGTGATCGGAGCAGGCGCAAACCGGCCGGGCTCCACCTCGGTCAGACGGTAGGTGCCGTCCTTGAGCAGGAAGGCGGTCTTGTCGGAGGTGCAGGCGCCGCTGTCGGTGACGCGGATCTTGCCGTTCGATTTGGATTCTGCGGTCCGGACCGTTCCGGTGGCGGTCTCGGTCAGGGTAAACTGATAGGTGTGGGTGGAAATGTCGGAGGCGGTGACCGTGATTGCGACCTTCCCGGTCTGCGGGGCGCCAACCTTCACCTGCCGGGCGGTGTCGTCCAGCAGGGCGTACTGGGTCACACGCATGTTCAGCGTCCGGTCAAAGAGATACTCCTGGACCGCGAGCTTCTTTCCGGAATAATTCCGCGTGTCCACCGTGAAGTTCAGCTCCATCGTCATCTGCACGGCATTTGCCGTGAAGTTGCCGGTCTGGACATACAGAGAATCTCCGTTTTTCTTCAGCCGCTCCCCGGTCTCCAGGTCCACGAGATAGCCCCGCAGCAGGTAGACGTGGCCCGGGACCAGGTTCTTCACCGTCACCTGATCACGGATGGCGGCGCAGCGGCTGTACGGGACCTCGTGGGTGCCGGTGCTGCCGGTCAGATTGCCGGAGGGGATGGAGGGATGCCGATTGGTCACCTTGATTTCCAGATATCCGCCCTTGTTCAGCACGCTGGTTTTGAAAACCGGCGTCGCATAGGACTTCGGGTCGGATGAATTCTTTGCCAGCGTCTTGGCGGAATAGCTGCCCAGCAGAGTCCGCGTCCCGTCCGGGGCGACCTCGGTTACTTTGATATTGGACGGGGCAAAGCGGCCGGGCTCCACCTCAGTCAGACGGTAGCTGCCGTTTCCGAGCAGGAAGGCGGTCTTGTCGGAGGTACAGGCGCCGCCGTCGGTGACGCGGATCTTGCCGTTCGACTTCGATTCCGCGGTCCGGACCGTTCCGGTCTTGGTCTCGGTCAGGGTGAACTGATAGGTGTGGATATCAATGTCGGAAGCGGAGACCGTGATGACAGCCTTCCCTGCCAGCGAGGACTTGAGCTCCACCAAATTTTCCCCATGCTGTACCTTCTGGATCTTGACCGTGTTCCCGTTCGGGAAGCTGACGCCGGACTTCGAGGCACTGACGGTGACGGAGGCGTTCTCCTTGAGATAGCACATCGGCATCAGGACTTCGCCGTAGGCCTTGCCGTCACGGTCGGTCCTGCGGACCGATTTGCCGGTCCAGGTCGCAGCCGAAGCGCCGGGGTTTGTGTAGGTGACGGTCACCGAGACGTCGGAGAGGGTGTCTTTATCGCTCGAGGTGAGCTTGACGCGGAGGAAGGGAGGCGGCAGGATATAGCGCGACAGCAGGGGCGGATCGTCCCGGACCAGTCTGGTGTCCACCGTCTGAATCTCCGGGCCGCGGATCGAGGCAGTCTGCAGGACGAAATGTGTGCCGTTCCACTTGCCCAGATAGATCGCGGCGTGCGCCAGCGGATCCGGCGTAATAAATTCGCCGTTTTCCACCTCGCCGTATTTGAACAGAAGGATCGTGCCGGGTACCGCCTGATTCAGAGCGGTGATCATCTCAACCTGATTCGTGCAGGTCCCGGTGTCCACATAGGACGCCCAGCTGGAATGGGAGAAGGCCCAGTCGAGGCAGGTGCAGGAGTTGTAGACGACCATCGGAGAGCCGTTATTGTACGCGTAGGGCAGGCGCAGGCCGGCGTTCGTGACCGGGTAGGAGGTGGTCTTGTAGTGCCAGTTGTTGTTGATGCCCAGCTTGGTCCAATTCTTCACCGTGGGGAGATAGTTGAAATAGACGTAGGACGCCATCGAGGCGCAGACGATGCCTCGCTGGACCGAGAAGCCCTGGTCGGTTTTGATGTACTCCTTCTTCCAGTCCGACGGCTTCTCCATCACCGCGCTGGAGCCGCTTTTATAAGCGACGCCGGCGCCGGAGGTATGGGAGCCGAAGGTGATGGTGGAGGGGGCGTAGCCCTTGTAGAACAGGCCCTCCGTGCCGCCGGCGGAGGCCACAGAGGCCATCCGGACCAGGCTGCCCGATACGTTCGACTGCGACCAGGCGGAGACTGCCTCGGCGTAGTTCTTGGGCCGATTGGTCTTGAAGGTCCATTTTGTCTCGTCGGTGCCGATGCCCTTCCACAGCTTGTAGGTGTATTTGCCGTACCAGCCGTTCGTGTCCGTGTCGAAGAGATAGCCCGCGTCGTGGATCCGCTGAACGGGATAGCCGGTGTACTCCAGCGCGTCGAGCCAGACACTGTTTTCCAGCGACCAGAGTGAAAACGTGCCCTTCGCGTTCTCGCTTTCCGCCAGATCCGCCTGGACCGAGTCGCAGTAGTCGGAGTCGTCGGCAATGAACACACCGTATTCAGGGTCGATGTAGATCGAAGGCTCGTCTTCCCCCGTGCCGGGCATCTCTGTGGGCGATGCATAGCTGCCCAACGAGAGCGCACCGAGGGTAAGCAGCAGGATGAGCAGGGCTGATAAGTAACGTCTCTTCATAGTGTGATAATCTCAACTCTCTGTAGGAATCGCTCCGTCGAAAACGATCGAATCAGAGCGTACGGTTTCTATATATTATACCCCGCGGCCGGAGGCCTGTCAATCAAAACCTCCGGCCGCAGAGCGGACTTGACAGATTTTTCGGAACAGAGTATAATGATAAAAAACGACCGATGTCTTTGATTGGAGTTTCGCATATGAAAAAAGCGCTGAAAATCATTCTTCCGATTGTCATCGTGCTGGCAATCCTGGGCGGCGCGTACTGGTATTTCATTCAATACAATCCCCTGCTGACCGCCCGGATCCTGACCAATTTTGGCAGCAGCATGGAAAACGCCGACCACCCCAACGTGGCGATCCGGCTCTATGAATGGGCCAACCGTCTCGATCCCCGCAATGGGGAGCTGACGCTGAAGCTGGCAGACGCCTACCGAAAGAGCGGCAACTACACAAAAACCGAGCGCTGCCTGGTCCGCGCGATCCAGGCGACGCCGGACAACGAGCAGCTCTATGTCCGACTCTCGAAGGTCTTTTTGGAGCAGGACAAGCTGCTCGACGCCCAGACGATGCTCGACAGTATCACCAGCACAGCGGCAGCGGACGCCATCGCCCGGCTGCGACCCGCGCCGCCTGTCATCTCTCCGGAGGGCAACTACTACAACGACTATATTTCGGTGGAGATCTCCGGCGGGGACGCAGACACGGTCTACTACTACACCACCGACGGCAGCTTCCCCTCCGCCCGGTCGGAGGCCTACGCCGAGCCCTTCCAGCTCAGCTCCGGCGAGACCACGGTCTGCGCGGTGGCGGTCAACCCGGAGGGTCTGGTCAGCCACGCCTCCTATGTGGGCTACACGGTGGCGGGCGTCGTAGAACCGGTCACGCTGCAGGACCGGGCACTGGAGCTGACGGTCCGCGAAACGCTCCACATCACCTCCCGTCAGCTGAGGACCGACGATCTGTGGGGCATCACCGAGCTGTATCTGCCGAACGATCTGACCACCACCGCCGATCTGCCCTATTTCACAGGCCTCAAGACTCTGGTGATCTGCGAGAAGGACGGACTCGACTACAGCTTCCTCTCTCAGCTTTACGCGCTGCGCCATCTCGGGCTGGACGGCTGCTCGCTGACCACGGAGGATCTGACTGCCATCGGAAGCACGCCCAAGCTTGAGGAGCTGGTACTGACGGACTGCGGTCTGAGCAACGTCACGCCCCTCGGGAAGCTGACCGGCCTGCGTCTGCTGGATCTGACTGACAACAGCATCGGCACAGCCGACATCCTGACCGGGATGAGCGGGCTGGAGGAGGTGTATCTGGCTCATAACGCCCTGACGACCCTGCCGGACCTGTCCGCGCTGCAAAGTCTGAAAATTGCCGATCTGTCCTACAACGCCCTGACCGACGTGGAAGGGCTCGGCGGCTGCGCCGCGATGGAGCGGCTGAACCTTTCGAACAACCGTCTGGCCTCGGTGGACCCTGTGGGAAACCTCTCCGAGCTGGTATTCTTGAGCGCCTCGATCAATCCGGTGGCCGACCTCTCCGCCCTGAAGGGCTGCACAAAGCTGGAGACCTTCATCATGGAGGACTGCAAGTTTGACAACATCGACTTCCTGGCCGACATCGTCACGATCCGGGAGATCGACATTGACCGCAACGACACCGTTGCGGCCCCGCACTTCCGCGAAGACTGCATGCTCGAGACCTTCAGCGCCGCCCACAATTTCCTGGAGGATCTGAGCGGTCTGGCCGGGCTGCAGCGTCTGACCCTGGTCAACGCGGACTACAACAACATCCGCGACATCGACGTGCTCCTGGACTGCCCGGTGCTGGCCCAGGTCAACGTGTACGGCACCTACGTCCACGACGGCGGTAAGCTGGCCGAGAAGGGCGTGGTCGTCAATTTCGTGCCGCCGTTCAATTAAATGAATGAAAGAATGAAACTATGAAATTATTAAATTATGAAAATATTGTGGTATTTTCCATATCTGCGATATGGAAAATGATTTCAATTCGTCCCGAAGGGACACCGAAATAGTTTCATAGTTTCATAGTTTCATAGTTTCATAGTTTCATGTAACAAGGCGCGCTGCGTTTGCAGCGCGCCTTGTGCGTTCTCATGCCTCAATCCCGAGTGTTTTCAGATATTCCCGGAGAACGGTTCTTCTGGTGACGATGCCGATGAAGGTGCCGCGATCGTCGACCACCGGGACAAAATTCTGGACCAGAACCATCTGCAGCAGATCTCTGACGTCGGTGGTGACGGTGACCGGGCGGTTGTCCCGGCTGTGGGTGATCTCCATGATGTTGTGGAGCTCGGCCTCCTTGAGATCCATGCCGCAGACGTTTTTCATGCCCCAAAGGAGATCTCCCTCGGTGAGCGTGCCGCGGTATCTGCCGTCGGCCTGGTTCACGATCGGCAGAGCCATAAAGCCGGACAACTCCATGCGTTCCAGCGCCTCGCGGACCGATTCGTCGTCGTAGAGCAGTTCGCAGTTCGCCTTTGGGGTCAGATAGAACAGAATATTCAAAAAGTCTCCCCCCCTGGTTTCCTGGGACCTATTCTCTGTATATTCTATCATCTATTTATTACATTATTGTGAATTTCCAAAGAAAAAGGCAGACGGCGCCCGAAAAATTTCGGGCGCCGTTTTTGTGGATTATATACAATGAGATTTTTCAGCGATCCAGCAGGCAGGCAATGCCGGGGAGCTCTCTGCCCTCCAGGAATTCCAGAGAAGCGCCGCCGCCGGTGGAGATGTGGGTGATCTTGTCGGCAAAGCCCAGCTGCTCGCAGGCAGCCGCAGAGTCGCCGCCGCCGACAATGGTGATGGCGTCGGAATCCGCCAGCGCCTGGGCAACCGCGACGGTGCCGGCTGCCAGCGTCGGATTCTCGAACACGCCCATCGGGCCGTTCCAGACCACGGTCTTGGCGGCTTTGACCGCCTCAGCAAAGAGGGTGCGGGTCTTTTCGCCGATGTCCAGACCCATTACGTCCGCGCCGATGGCGTCGGCAGGAACCGTGCAGACCTCAACCGGTCCGTCAATCGGATCGGGGAAGGCCTTCGCAACGACGGTATCGACCGGGAGCAGGAGCCGGACGCCCTTCTCCTCCGCCTTCTTCAGCATGTCACGGCAGTAGTCCAGCTTTTCAGCGTCCAGCAGGGATTTGCCAACGGAGCAGCCCTTCGCCGCCAGGAAGGTGTAGGCCATGCCGCCGCCGATGATCAGCGTGTCCACCTTCTCCAGCAGGTTGTTGATGACATTGAGCTTGTCGGAGACCTTGGCGCCGCCGAGAATGGCCACAAAGGGGCGCTCGGGATCCGCCAGAGCCTTGCCCATGATGCCGACTTCCTTCGCGATCAGATAGCCGCAGACGGCGGGCAGATAGTCCGCCACGCCGGCGGTGGAGGAGTGGGCGCGGTGGGCGGAGCCAAAGGCGTCGTTGACGAAAATATCGGCCAGCGAGGCCAGCGCCTTGCTCAGTTCGGGGTCGTTCTTCGTCTCGCCCTTTTCAAAGCGGGTGTTCTCCAGCAGCATCACGTCGCCGTCCTTGAGTTCGGCGGCCAGACGGCGGCTGTCCTCGCCCGCCACGTCCTTCGACATTTTGACCTCAGCGCCCAACAGCTCGCTGAGGCGTTCGGCCACGGGCCGGAGGCTGAATTCCGGCGCGGGGCCGTTCTTCGGCTTGCCCAGATGGGAGCAGAGAATCACCCGGGCGCCGTGTTCACGGAGATAATTGATCGTGGGCAGGGCGGCCACAATGCGCTTGTCAGAGGTGATTCTGCCTTCCTTCATCGGCACATTGAAGTCGCAGCGTAACAGCACCCGCTTGCTGCGGACGTCGATGTCTTCCACGGATTTCTTGTTGTAATTCATAATAACCTCCATCGTTTATATGATCCGCCCCCGGCGGAGTGATACGGATTCATTCTTTCATCCTGCCCCACTGCTTCAGGTGCGGGAAGGAGAGCTGGCGCAGGGCCTCGAACACACCCACCGCGGCGGAGTTGGAGAGGTTCAGGGACCGGGCCTCGGCAATCATCGGCAGTTTTACGCAGTCCTCCGCGTGGGCGTTCAGAAAGGGCTCCGGCAGACCTCTGGTCTCCGGGCCGAAAAACAGATAGCACTCGTCGGCATAGGTCACGTCCGTGTAGCAGCGCGGCGCTTTGGTGGAAAACAGGCGCATCTGCCGGACGTCGTTTTTGGAAAAGAAATCGTCCAGATTCTCGTAGACGCGCACGTCCACGAGATGCCAGTAATCCAGGCCGGCGCGTTTGAGCTGGCGGTCGGAGATGTCGAAGCCCAGGGGCTTGATCAGATGCAGACGCGAGCCGGTGGCGGCGCAGGTGCGGGCAATGTTGCCGGTGTTCTGCGGAATCTCCGGCTCAAAGAGGACGACGTTGAGCATGCTTTTCCCCTCCCCTGCCCGGGCCTACAGCGGCAGCGGTCTGGTGTTCGTGTACTCCACGAAGCGGAAGGGGGTCCTGCCCTCGATCTGCGTGGGCTGGATGGCGCTGACGAACCAGTTTTCGTTGCGGTTCAGGTTCGGAAAGAACTTGTCCGCCTTGATGTCGCTGTAGTTGAAGGTCACATAGGCCTTCTCGCAGTACGGCACCAGCAGCTTATAGACGCTCTCTCCCCCGATGACGAAGAGGTTCTCGCTGTAGCGCTCGCGCAGAAGGGAGCGCAGCTCGTCCTCTCCGTGGCAGATCAGGGCGCCGTCCACCGTCAGATCCGGGTGTCTGGTCAGAATGATGTTCTCGCGGTCCGCCAGAGGCTTCCCGCCGGGAAAGGTTTCCATCGTCTTGCGGCCGTAGATCACGGTCTTGTGCAGGGTCAGCTCGCGGAAGCGGTGCAGGTCGGTGGGGATCGAGACCAGGAGCTTGCCGCCTCTGCCGATGCCCCAGTGGGTCGTTACGTTTACAATCGCATTCATAAAAGGTCTTTCTCCTAAATCGCTACGGGGATTCGGTCCTCGAAGGGATGGTATTGATAATGCTCCACCCGGAAGCTGTCCTTGGTGAAGGCGTAGAAATCGGTGACATCGGGGTCCAGCGAGACCTCCGCCGGAGGCAGCGGCTCCAGCTTCAGCATCTTCTCCACCA
>CAMOLY010000003.1 GCA_946619065.1 uncultured Clostridia bacterium
GGCAAGGGTCTGCAAAACCCTGATTCGCCAGTTCAAATCTGGCCGTCACCTCCAAAGCAAAAATCCTGTCACAACAGTGGCAGGATTTTTGCTTTGTATTCTTAAATTTTCAGTTTTCGGCTTCCTTTCCCAACAGGATTATCTGAATGGACGCTCGGCATTTCTTTTTCCTGCGATAAAACCGCATTCCCGTGCATTATAGAAGTGAAGGCAGCCAGAAGGGAGGCGTGAAGATGAGACGCCGAATCTGGATCATACTGGCGGTTTGCTTCTTTCTGGGCCTCGGATGGTTCATCTTTGGGAGCAGGCATTATACAGCAAAAGACATCGCTCCGCTGCGCGTCACCTTTTTAAAAGTCGGGAAAGCGGATGCTGCCATTCTCGAATGCGGCGGAGGTTTTCTGGTGCTGGATACCGGCGAGGAGGACGACGGTCCGGAGTTGATTTCCGCCTTACGGAAGGCAGGCTGCACGCAGGTCGACGCTCTGATCCTCACGCACTTTGATCAGGATCACATCGGCGGCGCGGATCAGCTGCTGGAGGCCTTCCCGGTCGGAACAGTCTACCTGCCGGACTACGAAGGCGAGGGATCTGACTGGAACGAGCTGGTCGCCGCACTGACCCGTTCAGACTGCAGGATCATACGCCTGCAAGAGCCTGCCGTTCTGCGGCTGGGAGATGCTTCCGTGGAGATTGACCCGCCGGGAGATTATGCCATCCCTGCCGGTGCGTCCGACTACGACAATGCGTTTTCCCTCATCGTCACGGTGCGGCACGGACAGAAGCGGCTGGTTTTCACCGGTGACGCGGAAAAAGCCCGGCTGCGGGAATACCTGGCCGCGAAGCCAGCATCCTGTGATTTCCTGAAACTGCCGCATCATGGAATCTACAATACCGAACTGGAACCCCTGCTGCAGGCGCTGCGGCCTCAATACGGTGTGATCTGTTCGTCCCGAAAGCATCCAGCAGAGGATCGGGTCCTGGAAACTGCCGCCCGCATGGGCGTCAAGGTGCTGGAGACCCGGAACGGAGACATTGTTCTGGAAAGCGACGGCCACAGCCTGACGCTGCGGCAGAAGGGAAGTTAAGATGGCGCAGACGGTTTTTGCCCGCAAGGAGGTCAAATACCTGCTGACCAGGGCCCAATACTTTGCTCTGCGGGCAGCTCTGGCGGATCGGATGGCGGAGGACCAATACGGCCTTCACACGATCTGCAACATCTACTATGATACGCCCGACGGCTACCTGATCACCCGTTCTCTGGAAAAGCCCCGCTACAAAGAGAAGCTGCGTCTGCGGAGCTATGGGGTTCCCAGGCAGGAATCCACCGTCTATCTGGAGATCAAGAAAAAGGCGGACGGCATCGTCAGCAAGCGCCGCATCGGTCTGACCCTTCGGGAGGCGGAGGCATATTTGGAGCGGGATCTGTATCCGGCGGCTGACTGCCAGATCCTCCGGGAGATCGACTATCTGAAACACCGGCTGCCACTTGCCCCGGCGCTGTTTCTGGCCTATGACCGGATCGCGCTGGCGGGTCGGGAGGATCCGGACTTTCGTGTTACCTATGATCAGCGCATTCGCGGCCGAAGGGAGCGTCTTTCCCTGGCAGAGGGAGACGCGGGATCGCTGCTGCTGCCCGAGGAGCTGATTCTGATGGAAGCCAAGATCCAGGGAGCTGCGCCTCTGTGGTTTGCACAGCTGCTGTCCCGGCTGGAAATCCGGCAGCTGTCCTTCTCAAAATATGGAGCGATCTGTAAAAAAGAGGCAGGAGCCCTGCTGCTGCCAAAAAAGATCGAACATATTCTGGAAAGGAGGCCAGCGGTATGATACAATGGAGCTTGGAGAGCGTCACCCGAATGGGGAGCTTCTCCCTGGATACGGTGCTGATGCTCTGGGGTACCGCCCTGCTGCTGGGACTGGGGATTGCCCTGCTCTACCGCCGTACAGGCGGCGCGGGCGGCGGCTTTCCGGTGATCCTGGCTCTGATCCCCATGCTGGTTTCCGCCGTCATCATGATCATCAATGGAAATTTAGGAACCTCCGTGGCAGTGCTTGGCGCCTTCGGACTGATCCGCTTCCGCTCCGCTCCGGGAACCGCCCGGGACATTGGCTTCCTGTTCTATGCCCTCTGTGTGGGGCTGGCGGCAGGGCTGGGCTTTTTGACACTGGCTGCGCTTCTGTTCGCGGTGGTGGCAGCGGCGCTCCTGCTGTTGGACCGGGCCGGCCTGGGGCGGGCTGCCGTCCGGGTCCGCCATCTGCGGATCACGGTCCCGGAGGACCTGAATTTCACCGGAGCCTTTGACGATCTGCTCCGGCGCTTTGCTTCCAAATCGGAGCTGGAAAAGGTCCGCACCTCGGACCTTGGCGCCACCTTTCAGCTGGAATACCGGCTGGAGCTCCGCAGGCATACCGACGAAAAGGAATTCCTGGATGCCCTGCGCTGCCGCAATGGGAATCTGACCATCGTACTTGGCCCTGCAGCGACAGAAAAAAATACGTTTTAGGTGGGATTGACATGCTGCTCTTTCTGAACGCACAGGAAGGCTCGCCCAGGGCGGAAAACGACGCCCTGGAAGCCCTGCTCTCCGGCGTAGCTGCCGGACAGCGGGAGGCTTTCTGCGCGCTTTATGAGCAGACACGGGGCCGGATTTATGCCTATGCCCTGAGCATTCTCCGGCAAACCCAGGATGCCGAGGACGCCATGCAGGATACTTTTCTGAAAATCCGTTCCGCGGCCCACCTCTACGAACCCCGGGGCAAGCCCCTGGCCTGGATGCTGACCGTCTGCAAAAACGTCTGCCTCATGGAGCTGCGCCGCAAACAGCATACCGCTGCCCTGACGCCGGAGGCGGAGGCCGTGCTGGCCGCCCCGGACACGCTGACCGACGCGGAGGACCGGGCGGTGCTGGAGGCGGCCTTCCGTACCCTGGACCCGGAAAGCCTGCGGGTGATCCTGCTCCACGCCGCCGTGGGCCTCAGGCATCGGGAAATCGCCAAAACCCTGGAACTGCCCCTGTCCACGGTGCTCTCCAAATACAACCGGGGCATCAAACGCTTACAGCGGCAACTGGAGGATGTGATCGAATGAAGAAACAGGATAGAAAAATTCTGGAAGCCCGCCTTGCCCGGGCAGCAGAACGGGCCGCTCCGCAGAACGCCCAAGCCCTGGCCGATCTGCCTGTGGAGCCGGCCCACGGGGACGAGTGGTTCCTCGACGGGACTGGCAAGCGCAGGGAACGGTCTGCAATCCGTCGCTGGGTGCCCCTTCTGTCGGCCCTGACCGCGGTTCTGCTGGCGGTGGTTGGTTTCCTCTATGTGACTCGCTGGTCCCGGGCGGCGACCGTATACCTGGACGTGAATCCCTCCATCCGACTGGAGCTCAACCGTCAGGAACGGGTCCTTTCTGCTGTGGCTGAAAACGAGGACGGTGCGCGGATTCTGGACGGAATGGATCTTGCGGGAACGGACGTGGATGTGGCCCTCAATGCAATTTTGGGCTCCATGTACCGCCAGGGCTACTTGAGCCCAGAAAAGAACACGATTCTGATCACCGTGACCGGCCCGTCCACCGACAGAGCCGCCGCTCTGCGGAATCGACTGTCCGCCAGCGCCGGCAGTCAGTTGACTGAGCTGTGCGGATCAGCAACCGTCCTCGATCAAACACTCAAGGTGGACGACGAGCTGTCGCGTATCGCCGCGGCAAACGGCATCACTCCCGGGAAGGCTGCTCTTTTGCAGCGCATCGTACAGGATCATCCGGAGCTGGACTTTGCATTCCTTGCAGGATTGACCATGGATGATCTGGAGGATTATTTGGAGGATCGCAGCATCGACCTGGAGGATTATGTGGATCTGATCCTCGTTGGCAACCCACCGGAGCCGGACGATGATCCCGACGACGACCCGGACGACGATCCTGACGACGACCCGGACGACGATCCCGACGACGACCGGGACGACGATCCAGACGACGACCCGGACGACGATCCTGACGACGACCGGGACGATGATCCCGACGACGACCCGGACGATGATCCCGACGACGACCCGGACGATGATCCCGACGACGACCGGGAGGACGATCCCGACGACGACCCGGACGATGATCCCGACGACGACCGGGACGACGATCCGGACGACGACCGGGACGATGATCCAGACGACGACCGGGACGATGATCCCGACGACGACAGGGACGACGATCCTGACGACGATCGGGACGATGATCCGGACGACGACCGGGATGACTATGACGCGGACGAAGCAGACGATGTGGATGATTTGGATGAGCGCGATTGAACGCGGCACAGTCCTTTCGGATTGATAAAAAGGGCTCGTTGCAAAATGATTCATTTTGCAACGAGCCCTCTTATCAAGGTTTCAGAAACAGGATCAGCAGATGCGGGGCAGCAGCTCGTTGCCGGGCTGGGGGAGATAGGTCTCAGTGCCGACCTCGGTCTGCAGGAAGACCCGTCCGATTTCCTGATCACAGACTTCGCCGATGACGCAGGCGTCTTCAAAATAGGGCTGTCTGCGCAGGACCTCCACGAGCTTCTGCGCGTTTTCCTGCGGGGCAAAGATCACGAGCGTCCCCTCGTTGGCCAGATACAGGGGCTCCAGTCCCAGCAGACCGGTGACGCCGCGGACCTCGGGAGAGACCGGGACCGCGGAGGCGTCCAGCCGGATCCCCACATTGCTCTGGTGTGCAATTTCGTAGAGCACGGTGCCCACGCCGCCACGGGTCGCGTCGCGGATCACGTGGACGTTGGGAACCTCCCGGAGCGTTCCCTCCACGCTCTTCCACAGCGGGGCGCAGTCGCTCTTGACGTCGGCTTCGATGCCGTAGTCGTCGCGGGCGAGCAGGATGCAGCAGCCGTGGCGGCCGATGTTGCCGGTCACAATGACCGCGTCTCCGGGCTTTGCGTTCGCGCCGCTCAGATCCACGCCGGGCAGCAGCTCGCCCACGCCGGTGGTGGTGATGAAGAGCTGGTCCACCTGGCCCTTGCCGGCGACCTTGGTATCGCCGGCCACCACGGCAACGCCGGCCTCGTTGGCGGTCTTTGCCATCGCCTCCACGACCTCCTCCAGCTTGGCGATGGGGAAGCCCTCCTCAATCACGAACGAGCAGGTCAGATACAGCGGCCGCGCTCCCATGCAGGCCAGGTCGTTGACTGTCCCGCAGACGGAGAGCTTGCCGATGTTGCCGCCGTTGAAAAATGGGGGCGAGACGATGAAGCCGTCGGTGGTCATGGCGATTCTGCCGTTCGGCCTGGGCAGGACGGAGGCGTCGTCCGCCGTGAACAGCGGGTTGGAAAGATTCTTCTTAAAGACGCGGTCGATCAGCTCGGAAGTCTGTTTTCCGCCTGCGCCGTGCGCCATTGTAATGGTATCGTTCATAATTTCCTCCGTTTATTTTCCGGGATGATCGTACAGATAAAAGGCCGAGCAGGCGCCCTCGCCGGACACCATGCAGGCGCCCACCGGGTGCTCCGGGGTGCAGACCTTTCCGAAGAGCGGGCAGTCGCAGGGTTTGATCTCGCCCTGCAGCACGCGTCCGCACTGACAGCCGGGATTCGGTCTGCCTTCGATTTTCGGCATGTCGAACTTGATTCTTGCGTCGTAATCGGCGTATTTCTCGCGGAGCCGGAGCCCGGAGGCGGGGATCATGCCGATGCCGCGCCACATCGCGTCGCAGGGCTCCATGAACTCGTCGATGATCCGCATCGCGGCGGGATTGCCCTCGTCCCGGACGACGCGGGGATAGCAGTTTTCAAAGAAGGGACGGCCCTCGGCAAAGCGGGTCAGGATCGTGGCCAGGGCGGTGGTGATCTCTGCGGCGGTGAAGCCGGTCACAACGCCGCTGACGCCGCCCGCGCAGAGCTCCTTCAGAATGCCGGTTCCGGTGATTGCGTGGACGTGGCCGGGGTACAGGAAGGCGTCCGCGCTGTCCTTCATTGCCCGGTAGGCGCCGGGCATGGTCTTGTTCGAGGTCAGGATCGAATAGTTCTTCAGACCCTGCCGGATCGCGTTCTTGACCGAGATGCAGTCGGACGGGGCGGTGGTCTCAAAGCCCACCGACAGGAAGACCACCTGCTCCTCCGGGTGCCGCACCGCGTATTCTGTGGCGTCCTGGGGGGAATAGACCGTGACCACCTTGCCGCCCAGGCCTCTGGCCGTCTGCAGACTCTGCTTCGTGCCGGGCACGCGGACCAGGTCGCCGAAGGTGCAGACCGTCGCGCCCTTTTCCAGAGCCAGCCAGATCGCCTCGTCGATGTAGTCCACCGGGGTTACGCAGACCGGGCAGCCGGGGCCGGAGATCAGGTCCACGTTTTCGGGCAGCAGCCGGCGGATGCCCATGCGGAAAATCTCGTGGGTATGCGTGCCGCATACCTCCATGATGCGCAGCGGGGGAACCTTCGTGTTCCGGATGATGTCCACCGCGCGGGATACCACTTCATTCACTTTTCCAGGCCCTCCAGCAGCTTTGCGGACTCGTCCACGTCGCCGTCCGTGATCTTTGCAATCGCGGAGCCGGCATGCACCATCACATAGTCACCGGGCTCCAGATCCTCCAGCAGCTCTGCGGAGACGGTCCGCTTCGCGCCGGAGGCGTCCACCAGCGCGACGCCGTCGCTGACCGAGAGAACTCTTGCGGATAATCCAACACACATGATAAGAAACCTCCTGTTTCTGTTTCATCACCGCCCCAGGGCGGTCTATTATTTTGCCAATTCGGGGTTTGCCATTGCGAAGACTGCCTGGCCCAGGGCGATGCCGCCGTCGTTGGGCGGCGTCAGGCTGTGCAGCAGAACCGTGAAGCCCGCCGCGCGCAGGCGTTTTACCGTCAGCTCCAGCAGCAGGCGGTTCTGGAACACGCCGCCGCTGAGCGCGGCCTTGCTGATCCCGGCTGCCTTGCCGGCGCGGATCACGGCTTCGGCAATCTGCCGCGCCAGCTCCGCGTGGAAGCGCAGGGCCAGTGCGCCAGCGTCTGCCCCGGCGAGCCGTTCTTCCACAATTGCGGAAACCAGCTTTTCCGTCTCCAGCACGGTGCCGTCCGCTTTCTCGCACAGACCGCCGAAGCGTTCGGGATCGGCTTCCGGGTCGGAATGCAGCTTCCGCCAGCCCTCCGCCGCGAATTCCAGCGCGCAGGAGGCCTCTCCCTCGAAGCTGGACTGCCGGCAGATGCCGAGCATCGCGCTGACCGCGTCGAAGAGTCGGCCCGCGCTGGTGGAGATCACGGTGTTCAGACCGTGCTCCGTGGCCTTCATCTGGGCCCGGAGCTGCGGCTCCTCCGCCAGTCCCAGCCGCTTTGCCGCGTCGAGGGCGTCGTCAAAGCCGCGAAGCCGCTGCAGCATCGAGGCCGCGATGCGCCAGCCCTCGCGGGAGGCTGTGTCTCCGCCCGTGTGCGGGAAGGGCCGGATGTGACCCAAGCGGTCAAAGCCGTGCAGATCCGCGCGCAGGATCTCGCCGCCCCAGATCGTGCCGTCGGTGCCGTAGCCGGTGCCGTCGAAGGACGCGCCGATCACGGGCTCCGCGCAGTCGTTTTCCGCCATGCAGGAGAGAATGTGCGCGTAGTGGTGCTGCACCCGGACGATGGGCAGGCCGAAGCTCTCCGCGATCTGTGTGGACACGTAGCCCGGGTGCAGGTCGCAGGCAATCCGCTCCGGCTTCATGCCGAGGAAGCCCTCAAACCGGTCGATCGTCTCCTTGAGCACCGCGCCGGAACGCCGGTCCGCCAGGTCGCCGATGTAGGACGAGGGATAAAACAGGCTGTCGATCCCGATGCAGAAGGTGTTTTTCAACTCGCCGCCCACGGCCAGGACCTTGCCCTGCCAATCGCCCGAGAGCAGGAAGGGCAGGGGAGAGTAGCCGCGGGAGCGGCGGATCATATAGGGCTTGTTTTCAAAGAAGTCCATCACCGAGTCGTCCGCCCGGGTGCGGATCGTCCGATTGTGGGACAGGATGCAGTCGCAGAAGCCCGCGATCTGCTCCCGCGCGTCCTCGTCGCTGCGGCAGATCGGCGCGCCGGAGACGTTGCCGCTGGTCATCACCAGCATGTCCGGCATTTCCACGCCGTCGTCGTAGTCGAAGAGCAGCATTTGGACCGGATTGTAGGGCAGCATCACGCCGACAGTCGGGTTGCCGGGAGCAATTTCCTCCGGCAGCGTCCCGCCGGGGCGCCGCTGAAGCAGGAGGATCGGCTTCTGGTGGCCGGTCAGAATCTTCTTCTGTTCCGGCGTCAGGAAGCACTCCCGCTCCACGGTTTCGAGATCCTTCATCATCACCGCGAAGGGCTTGGCCGGCCGGCGCTTCAGCGTCCGCAGCCGGGAGACCGCTGCCGCGCTGGAGGCGTCGCAGGCCAGATGGAAGCCGCCGATGCCCTTGATGGCGGCCACCTTGCCGCTGCGCAGCATCCTGCGGGTGTAGGTCAGCGCGTCGCGGCCCCGGATCTCCGTGTCCAGGATATAGAGCTGCGGGCCGCAGTCGTTGCAGCAGACCGGCTGTGCGTCAAAGCGGCGGGATTTCGGGTCGTAGTACTCGTGCTCGCAGCGCGGGCACATCGGGAAATCCTTCATGCTGGTCCGCTCGCGGTCGTAGGGCAGGGCCTCCAGAATGGTCAGCCGCGGGCCGCACTGGGTGCAGTTGATGAAGGGGTGCAGATAGCGACGGTCGGCGGGATCGTAGAGCTCCTTGGCGCACTTGTCGCAGGTGGCAATGTCGGGCGGGATGAAGATGATGCCGCCCTTTCCGGCGCTCTCAATGATGGTAAAGTCCGTGTATTCCGGCTCGTCGTCCGCGTCGAAGAGCTCGGTCTTGACCACCTCTGCCCGTTCGGGCGGACGGTGGATCATATCGTCCACAAACTGATCAACATCCGCCGGCCGGCCCTGGGCCACGATCTCCACGAAGGAGCCGTAGTTGCACACGGTCCCAAGGATGGCGTGCACCTCGGCGCAGCGCGAGACCGCCGGCCGGAAGCCGACGCCCTGCACAATGCCGTACATGCGGATGCGTTTGGAAATCTTGTCTGTCATGTTCACTCCGTTCTTCCGGATACCGCGAAATGCCGCGCGTCGATCCAGAGCCCGTCAAATTCCGGGGCCAGATCCCGCATCACCGCGTCGGCGACGATCAGATCATAACCGCCGCGCTGTACCAGAGCGGTGAAGTCGTCCTCCTCGCGGAGGGTGACGAAGCTGCCGCACTCCGGCGGGGTCATAAACCAGGAGGCCTTGGTGATCTGCGCGGCGGGATTCCGCGCCTGAATCAGGCCTTCGAGCGTGGCGGCGGTTACCGCCTGATGGACGATCAGAATCTTTTTCTGGCCCTGCTCCATCTCCGGCCGCAGGAGCTTCTCCGCGAAGGGATCCAGCATGCGGTAGGGCGTGCCGAACTTCTGCTTCAGGAATTTAGCCGCCGCGATGCCGGAAGGCGCAATGACCACGTTCTCCCGCACGCCGCCCGCGGCTTGGAGGGCGTCGAGTCCGGTGTCCAGTCCGTAGACCGCGCATTCGCCGAAGGCAGCTTTGAACGGCGCGCGGGTCCGCGCGTCGAAGTCAAGGGGGGTATATCCGATCACGCCCACTGTTCCGGACTTCTCCGCCGCTCCGGCGAACTTCCGGAACAGGGCGGTCCAGGCCAGCTCCGCGCCGCTGTCGTAGAGCTTCATGCCATTTGCGGCAATGGGAACGCATCTCAGGCCGGTTTTCTTCTCTGCAATCCGCGCCAGGGCCTCGTAGTCCGTGCCGATCACCGCCGGAACCGGGGTTCCGACCAGGGCGATGAAGCGAAACGCGTCCTTCGTTTCCGGGCGGCTCTGCGCAGCCCGGACGGCCCATTCGAGCTTGCGGATCAGCAGATCATCGCGGCCGAGAATTGCGTCAATGTCGCGCAGGCCGGCGGAAAAGACGGCGCTGCGGGCAGTGTGCCAGCGGGGCTCGTCAAAGCCGCAGATGTTTCCGGTGCAGCCGCCGGCGTCGATGACCACAGTCAGCGCGCCCATCGAATAGAGCACCGAAACCGCGCCGGACTGATCCGGCGCGAAGGGCGTCAGAACTTTTCGCAGTCCTCTCATGCCAGCACCTCCTCCAGCTCCCGGAAGAGCCGCCGCACCGCCTGATAACCGAAGGGCTGGCGGTCGGAATTGAAGGCCAGATTCGGCGTGCCGGGGTGGTAGAACGCGGCGTCCTTGCCCAGGGTGACGTCCACGGGATCTCCTTCCTCGTAAAACAGCATGGAAGGATCCTGGTTGCAGTAGATTTTTGTCTCCGGCGACAGGGCAGCCAGCCGGTTGATCCACCGGTAATAGCCGCTCTGGGCGGTGGCGCAGATCTCCCGGACGGTGAAGCCGTACTCGGTCAGGGCCAGAGACAGCTCAAAGGGGTTCGCGTTCAGGCACTCGCCCACCGCAAAGCGCAGGGCTCCGTGCCTGGCGCGGAAGTCTTCAACGGCCTGCTTTGCCGCCGCGTAATCTTCGGCGTCGTCGATCGTTCCGCCGATGGCGCCGGCCAGGGCCTGATACTGGCTGTGGATCTTGTCGATCCGGTAGAGCTGGGAGAGCTCAATATAGGGCATTTTATGCTGCTTGTACAGATCGTCCGCCGCGGCTCTGGCCTCGGGGTTCAAAACCAGATTGAAGTTGGCGCAGGCCATCTGCTGAAAGGCATCGTAATCGGCGCAGCGGGAGAGCTCACGGATCTGCCGGACGCCGCAGCCACGCAGATAGGCATAGAGCTCCGAATCGTCGTCCAGCGGGGCGAAAAAGCCCAGCAGGTTCACGTCCGCGGCCTTCCGCGTGCCGGGCTCCAGCAGGGAGTAGAGGGACTGCCGCACCTGGACCATCGGCGGCTTCTTGCCCTCGCGGGTCAGCGCGTACATATAGCAGGGCCGGACCTTCACGCCGGCGCGCGCTTCGGCAGCGCGGCAGACCCGGTCAAAGTCGGTGCCCAGCAGGGCGTCCACGCAGGTGGCGCAGATCATCACCACGGAGGGCTTCTCCGGCAGACTTCTGCAAACCTCCTCCACGGCCTCCGGGATGCGCTTGAGGTGCTGGCCGGTGACCAGCTCCGGCTCCTGGATCTCATAGTAGAAAAACCGTCTACGGTACTGCGGAATGGAGCTGATCTCCGAGGTGTTCCGCCCGCAGCAGCCGGGGGAGACAATCAGCATCACCGAGCCGGGGATTGCCAGACCGGCCCGCTTGACGCCGAAGCCCTCCGCGCCGGGGGAGTTGAAGGCCAGCGTGGCAGGGGAGGAGTAGACCAGGTGCCGGGCGGTGGAGAAGCTCTCCGGAATGTTATCCGGGCCAAGCTTCGCCAGCTCAGCGGCTGTGTAGAAGGTGCTCATACCGTTTTTCCCTCCCGAAGCAGCTTTTCCGCCAGCGCCAGGAAGGTCCTGCTGATGGGCAGCCCGGGATCGCCCTCGATCACGGTCTTGCCCTCCTCCTCAAAGCGCAGGATGTCGTCGCTGCGCGGGATCTCTCCGATGATGGACAGACCGCGCTCCGCCGCGAAGGCGCCGACCTTTTCGGTCTCGCCCGGCACGTTGCGGTGGTTGAGCAGGACGCCCAGCACCTGCGCATAAGAGCGGTCCTCAAAGTTTTTCACCGCGGTGTAGATGTTGTTCGCGGCGTAGAGGGCCATCTTCTCACCGGAGGTCACAATGACCACGTTGTCTGCGTAGCCCTCGCGGATCGGCGCGGCAAAGCCGCCGCAGACTACGTCGCCCAGCACGTCATAGAGCACCACGTCCGGCTTCCAGGTCTCAAAGAGTTTCAGATCCTCGAGAATGCCGAAGGTGGCAATGATGCCCCGTCCGGCGCAGCCGAGACCCGGGGTCGGGCCGCCGGTCTCAATGCAGAGCACGCCGCCGTAGCCCTGGCGCGCGATCTGCTCCAGACGTTCAGGCTGCTCCTCATGGGTGCGCAGATAGTCCATCACCGGCATCAGGGGCTTTCCGCCCAGCAGGTTGATGGTGGAATCGGCCTTCGGATCGCAGCCAATCTGGATCACGCGCTTGCCGAGCATGGAAAAAGCGGCGGAAAGGTTGGCGGTCATCGTGGATTTTCCGATTCCGCCTTTTCCGTAAAGTGCAAGTTTCAGCATCTGATTGATTCTCCCTCGACGGGTATTCGGGTATGAAAAAACCCGTTCTGTCAGCGGACTGACGGAACAGGTACCAAACCGCGGTAAACGCCTGTATTTCCAGATTTTTCCCGCTCGGAAAAAGCCTCGCCGTCAGAATCCGTATTCGTATTGTATCGAAAGAACACAGGGATGTCAAGATAATTTTCTCCCTTCCGACCGGAAATATACAAAAAAGTATACAATTCCCGCGCGGCTGGAAAATCACCCGAAGGAGCCGTCGCCTCCGCCGTCCCGGTTCCCCCGTTCTGTGGGCTCATATCATGCGCCCACAGAACGGGACCGGTAACGATCAAACGGGACCGGGAGCAGTCAAAACCAGCGGGGAGAGCTCTCGCACCGTGGGCGCACAATGTGCGCCCGGACGAAACGATCCTTCCCGGAACCGGCCTTCAACGCCTTGCGCAGCCTATTCGCCGGACTTGAGCGCCTCCGCCATGTGGATGCACCGCAGCCGCCGCCGCATCGCCAGATTCACAATCAGGCCGAACAGCAGCGTCAGCCCGGCTGCGTACAGGAGACTCAGCGGCGCGATCCGGGTGTCGAAGCTGATCATGTCAATCCGGATCTGCTTCATCACATACCGGTGCAGAGCCCAGCCCATCGGATAGCCCGCGATCAGGCCCAGAACCGTCAGAATCCAGTTCTCCCGGAACACGTACTGATCCGTCTCCCGGTCGTAGAAGCCAAGCACCTTGACGGTGGCGATCTCCCGCATCCGCTCGATGATGCTGATGTTGGTCAGGTTGTACAGAACGATGAAGGCCAGTGCCCCGGCGCAGACGATGACGACAAGGACGATGTAGTTCATGCTCTTGAGCATGGTCTCGATGCGGGCGCGCTGATCGACGTTGACCATGACGTTCGAAACCTGCTCATCCGAGGCCAGGTCCGCCGAAACCGCGTGCAGATCCGCTCCCTCCGGCGCGCAGATCAGCGCAAGCCTGACGTCGGTGTTTCCGAAGACGTCCGCGTAGCCGCGTTCCGAGAGATAGACGTAGTGATAGACATAGTTGCGGAAAATGCCGGATACCCGGAACGTCGCCTCCGCCCGCCCGGAGGGGCGCAGCGTCAGCCGGTCACCCACCGAGAGCTTCAGCGCGTCGGCCAGACCGTCGTTGATTACGCATTCCCCGTCGCCCGGGTAGGGGACAGGGCCGTTTTCGTCGTGCTGGTCCACAAAACCCTCCATCGTCCCGGAGACGGCGGAGACGGCATAGACGGTCTTGACCGCACCGCTCGCAGAGGCGTCCACGGTACTCTGCCGCAGGAAGCGGGCGGATCCGATGGAGCCGGCGTGCTGCGCCAGAAACACCTCCTGCACCGAGCTGTCCATCGCCCGGTGGAAATTCACGGTCATGTCATACTGGGTGACCTCTTCAAACTGATAGTCGATCACGCCGGTGATGGAGTCCCGGATCCCGTAGCCGGTCAGCAGCAGGGCCGTGCAGCCGCCGATGCCGAGGATCACCATGACCATTCGCCTGCGGTCGCGCAGCACGTTTCGGACCGAGACCTTCCGCAGGAAGGGCAGCTTCCGCCAGAGGAAGGGGATTCGTTCCAGCAGGACGCGGCGGCCGGCCCTCGGTGCCTTGGCGCGAAGCAGCTCCGCGGCGGGGCGGGAGAGCGCTCTGCCGCAGGCATACCAGGTGGCAGCCATTGCGCAGATCAAAAAGGCCAGCGAGGAGATCAGCACCAGCGGCCAGTCAAAGGCCCAGAGGATGTCCGAAAAGCCGTACATGATGTTGTAGGCCTGCCAGATCATCTTCGGCAGAAACCAGGACCCGAGGAGGGAGCCGATGGCGCAGCCCAGCACGGAGGCGCTCCCGGAATAGAGCAGATACTGTGCCAGAATCGCGGCGTTCCCATAGCCGATGGCCTTCAGAACGCCGGCCTGCGTGCGCTGCTCCTCCACCATTCGGGTCATCGTGGTAATGCAGACCAGGGCAGCCACCAGGAAGAAAAACAGCGGGAAGACCCGGGAGACACCTTCTACAATGTCAGAGTCGCTCTCATAGCAGGCATAGCCCACGTTGGACCCGCGGTCCAGCACATAGGACTGACCGTGGTCCAGGCTCTCCAGCTCCTGCAGTCCTTCCTCGTATTCCGCCTGGGCCTCGTCCAGCCTGAGCTGTCCGCGCCGCAGCTCTACGCCCGCTTCGTCCAGCTCGACCCGCGTTCTGCGGAGTTCCGTCTGTGCCTCGTCCAGCGCCTCCTGCGCCTCCTGCAGACGGGCCTCCGCCTCGGCCTTCCGGCTCTCGTATTCCTCCCACCCGGCGGCGATCGCCTCCTCTGCCTGGGGAATCTGCTGTTCAGCTGTCGTGAGCGCGGTCCGGTTCCGGGCAATCTCCCGCGCCGCAGCGTCATAGGCCGCCTGCTGCCGGTCCAGCTCCTGTCTGCCGGCTTCCAACTGCGCCTGCGCAGCCTGAAGCTCCGCGGCTCCGGCCTGCTGTTGGGCGATCAGGGCCAGAAGCTGCGCGGAAGCCGCGTTCAGCTCTTCCCTGCAGCGGTCAGCCTCCGCCGCGGCGGCGGCAATGGCCTCTGAATCGCGTTCCGGCGCGGCCAGCAGCGCGGTCAGCCGCTCCGCGGCCGCACGCAGCGCGGCGGTTTTTTCTTCCACAGCGGCCTGCGCAGCCTCCCGGGCGGTCTGGGCAGCGGCGATCCTGCCGTTCAGCTCCGTCGATGCCGCTTCATATTCTTCCGTCGCCTGCCGCAGTGCTTCCGCGCTCTTGCGCAGCTGTTCCTCGGCGGCGGCAAGCTCTCGCTTGCTCTGCTCCAGACTGCGTTTCTGGGCGGCAAGCGTTTTTTCGCTCTGCTCCAGCTCTGCCTTTGCGTCGGCAAGCAGCTGCTCGGCTTCGGCACGCTCGTCTGCCAGCGCGGCGGTTCCGTCCTCATATGCCTGCTTCGCGTCTGCAAACTGCCGATTGCCGTCTGCCAGCTCCGCTTTCGCGTCCTCCAGCTCGGCCCGTTTGCTGTCAAGTTTGTCCTTTGCCTCATCCAGCCGATCCTGCGCCTCCTGCCGGATGGCGTCATATCGCAGGGCAACCCGCTGATCCAGGAAGGCTTCCACCTCCGCCCGGCGGGCATCGACGGCGCTGTCATATCGGTCCGAGTAGACTGCGCCGTCCGTACCGGAGAGCTTCAGATAGAGGTCGGTGTAATAATCCATCAAAAGGGCATCTTCGGGCACATAGAAATACGCGCTGACGCTGCCGGAGCCGATGGAGCTCCCGCCGCGCTCAAAATTTAGATAGAGCGGGGAGAAGACCAGGCCCACCACCGTAAAGCGCCTGTGCGCAAAGCAGTCCAGCGTATCCGCTTCGTTTTTTTCGGAGATGGTGATCTCGCTTCCGAGAACCGCTTTGTTGAGATTCCAGGCATCCGCCAGACACTCATCCGGCTTCTCCGGCAGTCTGCCGGACTGCAGCTTCAGACGGTTGACCTGCGTCGGGAGAGAGATGCAGTGATAGACCAGGTCGGTCTGTCCCGCCGCGTTGACAAGCACGTCCGTTGCCTTGGAGCCCTCGGCCAGTCGGACCCCGGGCAGACCGGCTGCCGCCTCCACGTCCGCCTCGGTCAGACCGAGGGTGGACACCAGGCGGAGATCGAAAAAGTCCAGCCGTTTCGTATATCGGTCCAGCGTGTGGAGCATGGCAGTCTTTGTCAGCCGCAGACCGCAGAAGAAGCCGACGCCCAGCGCCACGATCAGCAAAATCGCCAGATATCTGCCGAAGCTCCGGCGAATGCTTCTGAGGGTGAGTTTCAGCATGGCGCTACCACACAATCTGCTCCACCGGGGTGGGGCTGTCGCAGGTGGTGACGCCGGCAATCCCACCGTTGCGGATCCGGATGACCCGGTCCGCCATCGCGGTCAGGGCGGAGTTGTGCGTGATGATCACCACGGTCATGTGCTTCTCCCGGCTCTGATCCTGCAGGAGCTTCAGAATCTGCTTTCCGGTCTGATCGTCCAGCGCGCCGGTGGGCTCGTCGCAGAGCAGCAGCCGGGGGTTCTTGGCCAGTGCTCGGGCGATGGCGACGCGCTGCTGCTCTCCGCCCGAGAGCTCGGCGGGAAAATTCCCCATCCGCTCGCCCAGGCCGACTGCGCGCAGAACCTCGGCCGCCGGGAGCGGGTCCCGGCAGAGCTGCGCCGCGATTTCCACGTTTTCCAGAGCCGTCATGTTGGCCAGCAGATTGTAGAACTGGAAGACGAAGCCCACGCTGTGCCGGCGGTATTCGGTGAGCTGTTTTGCGCTGCAGGCGGAGATCTCCCGCCCGTCCAGAAAGACCTTTCCTTCGCTCAGACGGTCCATCCCGCCCAGAATGTTCAGCAGGGTCGTCTTTCCTGCGCCGGAGGCGCCGACGATGACGCAGATTTCTCCCTGCTCGATCTCAAATGACACGTCGCGGAGCGCGTCGATCCGCGCCTCCCCGGCGCCGTAGGTTTTACAGACGTTTTGAAATTCCACAAAGGCCATCACAAGGGCTCCTTTCGAAGCGGACGACAGATTTTGACAAATTATACCATAATTCCCGACCTGATGCAAGGCACAGCACGCAAATCAGAGGATAAGGCTGCAGACCGGCCTGAAAATGAATAAAAAATGTGCATAAAAGCGAGAAACCGCCAAATTGCGAGTATCTGCTCAGACAGGAGAAAACCCGGATTTTACAGGCCCTGCTCTGAAAATCGCGTGCGACTGCTGCAAGACCATAACGAATACTGTTTCTGTATTTTTGAATAATCCTTGAAAATACGGGCGTTATACACAAAAATTAACTTGTGGAATTGACAATTTTGCCAAAAATGCTATAATTCCGAACTGGATGATGCATGCCGCTGCACCGTCCAAAAAAGAAAAGAAAGCTGCTGAGAAAAAATGAACCAGAACAAAAAGATTAAGTGGCAAGTGCTTGCGTTCATGGCATTTTCCACGGTTTGGGGCTTTGGCAACGTCCTGAACGGCTTCGTGTACTTCAACGGAACCCAGGTAAACTTCAGCTGGATTCTGATGTTCGCCCTCTACTTTATCCCCTACGCCCTGATGGTTGGCGAGCTTGGCTCCGCCTTCAAGAATGAGGGCGGCGGCGTCTCCTCCTGGGTCCATGATACGTTGGGCAAAAAGATGGCCTACTTTGCCGGCTGGACCTATTGGGCCTGCCACATCACCTACATCGCCAGCAAGAGCTCCGGCGGCCTCAAGGCCCTGAGCTGGGCAATTTTCCAGAACGCGGAAAAATACGACTCCTTCCCGACCCTTTATGTTCAGCTTGCGACCCTGGCGGTTTTGCTGATTTTCGCTTTCGTGGCCAGCCGCGGCCTGCATCCGCTCAAGAGCCTGACCACCATTGCCGGCAGCTCCATGTTTGTCATGTCGCTGCTCTACATCGTGATGATGTTTGCTGCGCCGGTCGTCAATCCCAACGCCCACTATGTTACGCTCAAGTTCACCAAGGAAGCCCTGCTTCCCCACTTCAACGTCGGCTATTTTACCTCGCTGTCCATCCTGGTGTTCGCTGTCGGCGGGTGTGAGAAAATCTCCCCCTACGTCAACAAGGTCGAGAACCCCAGCAAGGGCTTCCCCAAGGGCATGATCGCCCTGGCCGTCATGGTCGCGGTCTGCGCCATTCTGGGCACCTTCGCCATGGGCCTGATGTTCGACCCGGCTGAAATCAACGCCTCCGACGCTTCCTTCAGCGCCTATGCCGCCAACGGCTCCTACTGGGCCTTCCAGAAGCTCGGCCAGTATTACCACTTGGGCAATGCGCTGCTCATCATCTATGCGGTCTGCAATATGGTCGGCCAGCTGGCGGTTCTGGTGCTCAGCATCGACGCGCCGCTGCGCATGCTGCTGGACAACGAAAAGACCCATGCCTTCATCCCCAGGATTCTGCTGAAGAAGAACAAGTACGGCGCCTATGTCAACGGCATCTGGATGGTCGTCATCCTCTCCGGCAGCCTCATTCTGATCCAGTCCTTCGGCAAGGGCGCCGCGGAGGTGCTCAAGCAGCTGACCAAGCTGAACTCCGTCTGCATGCCGCTGCGTTACTGCTGGGTCTTCATCGCCTACCTTGCTCTGCGCAAGGCCTTCAACCGGATCCACGCTGATTACCGGTTCGTCAAGAATCAGGGCGTCGCCAAGTTCTTCGGCTGGTGGTGCCTGGTCATCACCCTTGCCTGCTGCTTCCTGGGCATGTATGACAAGGACACGTTCACGATGGTTCTGAATATCGCCACCCCGCTGGTCCTGGCTGCTCTGGGTCTGATTATGCCTGCGATTGCCAAACACCAGCACAAGAATCAGCCTGCGGAACAGAAGAGCTGATCCGCGCATCTCATCTCCTTCGGCTGCGCTCCGGTCCTCCGGGGCGCAGCTTTTCTGTTGTCCGGCGGATCCGCAGCAATAGGCCAAGGGAAAGAAAACGACATCCGCACTTGCTTTTTGACTGGCCCCGGAATATAATATGAGCTATGAGCAAGAAACCGGCGCCGTCCGTCCCCAGCTGATGGGGCTGCGCTGAAAACAGGATAGGAGAGACAAATGGACGTAACTGCTTTTCAGACATTCAAAAACCGAATCACCGAAAACTGCGCGAAAATCATCGTCGGCAAAGAAGCGGCGATTGAGCAGATCATCATCAGCCTGATCGCCGGCGGCCACGTGCTGCTTGAGGATGTCCCCGGCACCGGCAAGACGATGCTGCTGCGGGCCTTCGCCAGAAGCATCGGCGGAGATTTCCGCCGCATTCAGTTTACGCCGGACCTGCTGCCCTCGGACCTGACCGGCATCCACTTCTATAATCAGAAAACCGGCGAGTTCGAGCTTCGCCGGGGCCCGCTGTTTTCCAACTTCATCCTGGCCGACGAGATCAACCGCGCGACGCCCCGCTCTCAGAGCGCGCTTCTGGAGGTCATGGAGGAGCGTCAGATCACCATCGACGGCGAGACCTTCCCGATGCAGCCGCCCTACATGGTTATGGCCACCCAGAACCCGATTGAATCCTACGGCACCTTCCCCCTGCCGGAAGCCCAGCTTGACCGTTTCTTCATGCGCATGAGCCTCGGCTACATGACCCGGGAGGAGGAGCTCCGGGTTCTGGCCCGTCCGGACTCCAAGGAACTCCTTGAGAAGCTAGAACCCGTCGCCGGCGTGGAGGAGTTGATGTCCCTGCAGAAGCGCTTCCCGGAGATTGCCGTCAAAAAGGACGTCTCAGCCTACCTCATGGACTTGGTGGAATACACCCGCGGGCACGAGCTGCTCAATGTCGGCGTGTCCACCCGCGGCGCCCTGGCGCTTTACCGCGCCGCGCAGATCCACGCGGCGGTCAACGGAAGAGACTATGTCATTCCCGAGGACGTCAAGACGGAGGCCGTCTATGTTCTGCCGCACCGCCTGGTGATGACCAGCCGCAGCCATCTGGATGCGAAGGACTTTATCCGGCGTGGAC
>CAMOLY010000004.1 GCA_946619065.1 uncultured Clostridia bacterium
GCATGCAGCCCTCGAAGACCTTGCTGTCCTCAAAGCCGTGGACCGGAGCCTCCTCCGCCGCCGCCAGCTCCCGGACAAAGGCCTTGTACTGGGCCTCATCCATGGCGCAGTTGACATAATCCGGCGTCCCCCGGTCGTACCGGGAGGCGAACCAGGCCTTTTCCATGTCGATGGAGTCGAAGCGGACCAGGGGCGCGGCAGCGTCGTAGAAGTTGAGCTGCGTCGTGCCGCCGAAGTATCGGCCGATGGCTTCGGAGAGGGCATCCGAGGTCAGCGGACCGGTGGCCACGATGACCGGGCCCTCCGGAATCTCAGTCACCTCGCCGTCGATCACCGTGATGTTCGGATCGGAGCGGAGCTTCTCCGTGACCATGCGGGAGAAGCCCTGGCGGTCGACGGCCAGGCAGCCGCCGGCCTCGACGCGGGTTGCGTCGGCGCAGGCAAGGATCAGGCTTCCCAGGCGGCGCAGCTCCTCCTTGAGCAGGCCCACTGCGTTTTCCAGCCGGTCGCCTCGCAGAGAGTTGGAGCAGACCAGCTCGGCAAAGTCCGGGCTGTGGTGGGCCGGCGTCATTTTCTCCGGCTTCATCTCGTACAGCGCCACCTGCAGCCCGCGGCGGGCCAGCTGCCAGGCGGCCTCCGAGCCTGCGAGCCCGGCGCCGATCACCTTGACGGTGCTCATGCTTCGGTCTCCTTTTTTGCGGCCTTGCCCGCGGCAGGCTTCTTTGCGGCAGGCTTCTTTGCGGCAGTCGTCTTTTTTGCGGCAGTTTTCCTTGCAGCCGGTTTTTTCGCCGCTGCTTTTGCCGCGGTCTTCTTCGCCGCCGGCTTTGCAGCAGCCTTTTTCGCCGCCGTTTTCTTCGCGGCCGGCTTCTGCTCCGGCGGCTCTCCCTCCGGGAGCTGCGTCCCGGCGGCGTCCGCCTCCGGCTCCGTCTTCTTCCGGTAATAGCCGCGCTGATCCTCCGGCAGGAAGTTCTCGCAGGCCTCGTTGATGCAGAAGGGCTTCATCCGGCCTCTGCCGGAGCGCTTGAACATCGTTTTCCCGCAGACGGGGCAGTCCTGATCCGTCGGGACGTCCCAGGTCATAAAGCCGCAGGAGCTGCCGGTCTCACAGGCATAATAGGGGAAGCCCCGCTTGGATCTGCGCTTGAGCATCCCGGCGCCGCACTTCGGGCAGCGGCCCGGCATATGCTCCACGATGGGCTTGGTGTTTTTGCACGCTGGATAGCCGGGGCAGGCCAGGAATTTGCCGAACCTGCCGATTTTGACCACCATCTGTCTGCCGCAGAGCTCGCAGATCTCGTCGGACACCTCGTCCGGCACCTTGATGCGGGTGTCCTTCAGAGCCTCCTCCGCCTGCTCCATCTCCTGATGGAAGCCGGTGTAGAAGTCCCGGAGCACCTGCTGATATTTCTGCTTTCCCGCTTCGACCTCGTCGAGGCGGTTTTCCATACCGGCGGTGAACTCCACGTCGATCACGTCGTTGAAGCGGTCGATCATCAGCTGGGTCACGACCTCGCCCAGAGCGGTGGGCTCCAGATGCTTCTCCCGCTTGAGGACGTACTCCCGGTCCTGAATCGTGGACACAATGGAGGCGTAGGTGGAGGGGCGGCCGACGCCCTTTTCCTCCATCGCCTTGACCAGCGTTGCCTCGGTGTAGCGGGCGGGGGGCTGGGTGAAATGCTGCTCCGGACGGCTGCTCTCGTGGCGAACCTGCTCGCCCTCCCGCAGCTCCGGCAGGGTGTCATGCTTTTCCTCGCTCTCGTCGTCCCGGCCCTCCTCGTAAACCGCCAGGAAGCCGGCAAAGCGCAGGCTCTGGTGGGTGGAGCGGAAGACGTGACCGCTGCATTCGGTGTCAATGGCCGCGGTGTCATAGACCGCGTTGGCCATCTGGCAGGCGACAAAGCGGCTCCAGATCAGCCGGTAGAGCCGATACTGCTCCCGGGTCAGATCCTGCTGGAGGCGCTCCGGGTCCAGGCGCACGTCGCTGGGCCGGATGGCCTCGTGGGCGTCCTGGGCGCCGCTTTTGGTGTGATAGCGCCGGGGCGCGGCGGGGCAGTAGCCCTTGCCGTAGCGCTCCGAGATCAGGGACCGGGCCGCCGAGATCGCCTCCTCGGACAGACGGATCGAGTCGGTACGCATATAGGTGATCAGGCCCACGGTGCCGATGCCGGTCACGTCCACGCCCTCATAAAGCTGCTGGGCAATGGCCATCGTGCGCTTGGGGCTCATGCCCAGCTTGCGGGAGGCCTCCTGCTGCAGGGTCGAGGTGATGAAGGGGGGCGCGGGCGTGCGGTTCTTCTCCGCCTTTTTGATGGTCCGGACCGTAAAGAGCTTCCCCTCCACGTCGGCCATCACCGCCCGGGTCTCGGCTTCGCTTGCCAGCGTCCGCTTTTTTCCGTCCCCGTAATAGTGGGCCTCGAAGCGGCCGGGCTTGCCGATGCAGGAGAGGGTCACATCCAGGGACCAGTATTCCTCCGGGACGAAGGCCCGGATCTCCTGTTCCCGCTCCACCACCAGCCGGGTCGCCACCGACTGGACCCGCCCTGCGGACAGGCCGCGGCGGACCTTCCGCCACAGCAGCGGCGAGAGCTGGTAGCCCACGATCCGGTCGAGGATCCGCCGGGCCTGCTGGGCGTCCACCAGGTCCATGTCAATCCGCCGCGGATTGGCGATGGCGTCGGTCACCACCTTGCGGGTAATCTCATTGAAGGTCACCCGGCGGGTCTTGGCGTCCGGAAGGTTCAGAAGCTCCTTGATGTGCCAGGAAATGGCCTCGCCCTCCCGGTCCGGGTCGGTTGCAAGATAGACGGTGTCGGCCTTGTCGGCGGCCCGCTTGAGCTCCTTGATCAGATCGGATTTCTCCTGCATCGGGAGATACTCCGGCTGAAAATCGTGCTCCAGATCCACGCCCATTGTGCTCTTCGGCAGGTCGCGCAGGTGGCCCATGCAGGCCTTGACCGTGTAGTCCGGGCCCAGGTATTTTCCGATCGTCTTCGCCTTGGAAGGCGACTCCACAATTACGAGATCCGGGTTTTGTTTCGACATCGAAGCGGTTCCTCCGTTCATCCTTCAGCCTTGCTTTGGCTGAGCGTATAGATTTTTCCTGGCGCGCGGACGACCTGTCCGCGAACCTCCATCAGGGTCAATTGAGAAAGGACCCGCGCAGCAGGCAGCCTCAGCGCGTCAATCAGCGCGTCGAGCTGCATGGGGCCGGACAAAAGCTGCTCCGCGATCCGGCGCTGGACGGGCTCCAGCCGGGACAGATCCGGCTGCGGCGCGGCAGGCCCTTCCGAACCCGCTTTCGGGGCGGCAGACGCCGGCTTTTCCGACTGTTCCGGCGGGGCGGCTGGTGCCGGCTGCGATACGGGCTCGGGGCGGGGCTCCGGCCGTCCGTGGTATTCCCGGACGGCGGCGGGATAGCGATACGCATATTCCCGCATCACGTCCCAGCCGCACTCGGCCAGGATCGCGCCGTCGCGCAAAAGCCGGTTGCAGCCGCAGCTGAGGGCTTCCCCGGCAGGTCCCGGGACCGCAAACACGTCTCTGCCCTGATCGGCCGCCCAGCGGGCGGTGATCAGCGCACCGCTGCGCTCGCCAGCCTGGACGACGACCACGCCGTCCGACAGGGCGCTGATGATCCGGTTGCGGGCCGGGAAATTCCGGGCCCGGGGCTCTGCGCCGGGCGGGTGCTCGGAGATCAGACAGCCCTGCTCCGCGACCCGCTCGAAGACGGCGCGATTTTCCTTGGGGTAGATCACGTCCACGCCGCAGCCCAGCACACCGATCACCCGGCCGCCCCGGTCCAGGGCCCCGCGGGCCGCTTCGCCGTCGATTCCGGCCGCCATCCCGGTGGCCAGCACGCCGCCGCAGCCGGCAATCTGCCAGCCCAGCTGCCGCGCCGTATGCAAGCCCCAGGCATTCGCCCGGCGGGTGCCGACCGCGCCGATGCAGGGCTGCTTTGAGAAGTCCGGCAGGCGGCCGACGCAGTAGAGCACCGAGGGGGCGCCGCCGGTCTGCCGCAGGCGTTCGGGGTAGTCCCCGTCCCCCGGGTGCAGGACGCGAATCCCACCCGCAAGACAGGCATCCAGGATCCGCTCCGCCCCGGAGAGATCCTTATCCAGCAGGGCCGTCCGGGTTTTTTCGTCCAGTCCGGCCCGTGAAAGGGTCTCCGCGTCGGCAGAATAGATCGCCTCCGCAGACCCGAAAGAATCCATCAGCTGTCCGGCGCCAACCGGCCCGATCCCGCGCCGGAGCGCCAGCCAGATCCAGTGCTCCGTCATGGCTGTCCGAGCCTCTGCAGCTGCCACAGGACCAGCCCGGCGGCGACGGCGGCGTTCAGCGACTCGCAGCGCGGGGACATGGGGATCACCGCGCTCCGGGCGGCGGCCCGGCAGAAGGCCTCGCCCACGCCCTGCCCCTCGCTGCCGATCACGACAGCGTACTGTCTGAGATCCAGGCTTCGGATATCGGCAGCGTCCGGGCGAAGCGCCGTCACGCAGATGGGGATTTCCCGCTCAGCGCACAGCCCGATCACCCGCCCGGTCTCCATCTGCAGGGGGACGGTGCGGAAAACCGCGCCCATCGAGGCCCGCACCGTCTTTTCGCTCCAGGGATCGGCGCAGCCGTCGGCCAGCAGGACGGGCACCGAAAAGGCGTCCGCCGTGCGGAGGATGGTCCCCAGGTTGCCGGGGTCCTGGATGCCGTCGAGCACCAGAAAGCCGGGTGTCAGCTCGGTGGGCGCCGCCTCCGGCATCCGGCACAGGGCCATTACGCCCTGGGGAGTCTCCATCCGGGAGACGTCCTTCATCAGCGCCGGCGAGACGCGGAGCTCCCGCACGCCCGCCGGGACCGGGAAGTCCACGTCTTCGCACAGGAGCAGCGCCTCGATCCGGATGCCCCAGCGCACAGCCTCGGCCACCAGCTTGGTCCCGTCGGCGACGAAGCAGCGGCTTTCATAGCGGGCCTTTCGGCTGGAAATCAGTCTGCGAACCTGCTGCAGGGTGGAATTCGTTTTCGATGTGATCCGCTCTGCCATCTGCCGCCCTCCTCTCCCCGGGGACAAACCCGCCGGATATAATTATACTCAATTATCATATCATTCTTTTCCCGCGAATGCAAGATGAAAATTACCGTTGTATTTTCGGGAAAAGTATAATACAATGGGAGAAAGCAAGCTGGCCGGATCGCCGCGCCGGGGCTGCGACGAAACGAAATGAGCAATTGAGATGAAACTGAAAAAGCTGCTGCGGCTGGCGCTGCTGACCGCAGTCTCTCTGATTCTTTTTCTGGTGGAAAACCAGATCCCCGCGCCGATCCCGGTACCCGGGGTCAAGCTGGGGCTCGGGAATATTATCATCCTGTGCGTCCTGTTCCGCTATGGGCGGCCCGAGGCGCTGGCGGTGCTGCTGGTCAAGGTCTTTCTCGGCGCGATCCTGACGGGGAATTTCGGCGCGATCCTCTACTCCCTGTCCGGCGGGCTGCTGAGTCTGGGCGTCATGTGTCTGCTCCGGGGCATGCTGCCCGAGCGTCAGCTCTGGGTGGGCAGCGTCATCGGCGCCATGTTCCACAATCTCGGCCAGCTGGCCGCTGCCGTCGTCATCAGCCGGACGCCGGGGCTGTTCGGCTATCTGCCGGTTTTGCTGCTCAGCGGCATGGCCACCGGCCTCTTCACCGGCATCGCGGCCCAGGCTGTCGTCAGACGCCTGCGGCGGGAGGAGGAGTGAACAGAATTAAAAAATGAAAGAATGAAAAAATGAAAAAATTATGGTATTTTCCATATCTCCGATATGAAAAATGATTTCAAATCCGTTCCGAAGGGACACCTCAATTCTTTCATTCTTTCATCGTTTCATCGTTTCATTATTTCATTTCAGAACAATACGGAGGAACCAACATGAACAAAGAATGGGATCTGACACCCCTGTACAAGGGCATTGACACGCCGGAATTCCGCGCCGACTGCGCGGAGCTGGAGAAGCTCTCCGCCGAGCTCAACGCCTTTGCGGCCCATCTGCCCGAGGACAACCGGGGCGCAGTGCTGCACCGGGCGCTGGAGCTGCAGGAGCGGATGGCGCGGATCATCGCCCCGCTGTTTGAGTACGCCGGCCTGCGCAGCGCGGTCAACACCGCGGACGAGGAGGCCGTCAACGCGTCGGCAAAGCTCCAGAAGCTGCTCTCCGACACCAGCGCCGCCGAAGCCGCCATCAAGGCCTATGTGGGCCGGACCGAGGATCTGGAGACGCTGATCGCCGCCGATCCCTTCCTGGGAGACTATGCCTATCTGCTGCGCACGATGAAGGACGACGCGAAGTACACCCTGGACGAAAAGGTGGAAGAGGCGCTGGCAAAGATGAACCTCTCCGGCGGCTCCGCCTGGGAGAATCTGCAGTCCTATCTGACCTCCACGGTCACAGCCGACTACCGGGGCGAGAAAAAGACCCTCAGCGCGGTCCGCAATCTCGCCTACGACCCGGACCCCGCAGTCCGCAAGGACGCCTACGACGCGGAGATCGCCTGCTATGACCGGATCCGCGACGGCGTCTGCTTCGCCCTGAACTCCCTCAAGCAGCAGGTCACCACCGAATGCGAGATGCGCAGGGCGGGCTCCCCGCTGGAGATGACTCTGCGGGCGAGCCGGATGAAAAAAACGACCCTCGACGCCATGATTCAGGCCATCGAGGAATCGCTTCCGATCTTCTGGAAGTACCTCCGCGCCAAGGCAAAGCTCCTGGGCTACGAGGGCGGCCTCAAGTGGTGGGACCTCTTCGCTCCGGTGGGAAAGAACACCGCCACCTACACGGTCGAGGACGCCAAGCAGTATCTGTTGGACCACTTCCGCCCCTTCGCGCCGGACATGGCCGACATGATGGAGCGGGCCTTTGACGAGGCATGGATTGACTTCTTCCCCCGGGCGGGCAAGGTCGGCGGCGCCTTCTGCGCGAACATCGCCTGCATCCGGCAAAGCCGCGTGCTGACGAACTTTGACGGCGCCTTCGGCGACATTGTCACCCTGGCCCACGAGCTGGGCCACGCCTACCACGGCATGATGATCGAGGAGCACCGCCCGCTGAATCTGGACTACTCGATGCCGGTGGCGGAGACCGCCTCAACCTTCAACGAGACCGTGGTGATGAACGCCGCCCTCGCCGAGGCGAAGGATCCTCAGGTCAAGCTCGGCCTGCTGGAGAGCCAGCTTCAGGACACCACCCAGATCATGTGCGACATCATGAGCCGCTACTGGTTTGAGACCGCAGTCTTCGATAAGGCAAAGGAGGGCTTCGCCTTCCCGGACGAGCTCTGCCGGATGATGACCGACGCCCAGAAACGCGCCTACGGCGACGGTCTGGACCCCGAGACCCTGCACCCCTATATGTGGGTCTGCAAGAGCCACTACTATTCCGCCGGCCTGAGCTTCTACAACTTCCCCTACGCCTTCGGCGGACTCTTCGCCGCCGGCCTCTACGCCCAGTACCGCAGAGAGGGCGAGGCCTTCCTGCCCAAGTACCGCGCTCTGCTCAAGGCCACCACGGTTTCCTCGGTGGAGGACGTGGCGAAGATGGCCGACATCGATCTGGGCGACGTGAACTTCTGGCGCTCCAGCCTGGAAATCTTCAAGGACCGCGTCGACCAGTTCCTGGCCCTGGCCGAGCAGGCGTAAGGCCGTTTCCCGGTCAAAAAAATAGTAGGGTTAAAACCAATCCGTACCCCCGCGCCGCAGGACAACTTGTTCTGCGGCGCGGTTTTTTCCCCTGCCGTATCCGTTCAGCCGCTCCATCTTTGCGCAGGGACCAGCGCCCCCGACGGCCCGCGTTCCTCCGTCTCAACCTCCCCTGCCAAGGGGAGGTGCCCCAGCTTTGCATAAGTTCCGGCAGCCAAATCAGAGATTTGGGCCGTCACTTAAGTGCGCACACTGGGGCGGAGGGGTCTGCTTCCGGACTATGCGCATTGCCGATAGAGCGCGGTCGTCGGAGGTCTACCCCTCCACCGCTGCGCGGTCCCCCTCCCCTTTGCAGGGGAGGTTTGGATGGAGAACGCGGCGGCCTGGGTCAGGCTGCCCTACGGGGTGCGGGCGCTGCGGGGATGTACGGAATCGACCGTAGTGGCCTGTGACCACACAGGCCATGGCGCGAAGCGCACGTTTTTTTGACGCGGGCAGGAATACCGGGGTTATGGCCGCTGTGGTCAGCGGCCACTACGGGGCTGGTGCCGTTGCGGGGTCGGCTGCCACTCAACCTCCCCTGCCAAGGGGAGGTGCCCCAGCTTTGCATAAGTTCCGGCAGCCAAATCAGAGATTTGGGCCGTCACTTAAGTGCGCACACTGGGGCGGAGGGGTCTGCTTCCGGACTATGCGCATTGCCGATAGAGCGCGGTCGTCGGAGGTCTACCCCTCCACCGCTGCGCGGTCCCCCTCCCCTTTGCAGGGGAGGTTTGGACGTGGATGCCGGTACCGGTCCCGTTCTGTTGGCGCATGGGTTGCGCCCCTACGGATGGATCCGCAGGCGGCTCAGGCTGCCGGCTCGCAGAAACGCATCAGAAGGGCAGCGGCCTGGGCGCGGGTTGCGGTTCCCTTCGGTTCCAGATACAGTCTGCCATCGGGCTGCAATCCGCGCAGGATTCCCCGGTTGACCGCCCAGGCGAGGGCTTCTTTGGCATAGGAGGAGATCTGGTCCGCGTCGGCAAAGGCGGAGAGGATCCGTGACGGGTCGGAAACCGGCGCGCCCTGGGTTCCGCGGCTCACCGCCCAGCGGTACAGGAGGACCGCAAACTCCTCCCGCGTGACCGGCTCATTCGGCGCGAAGCGGTCCGGGCTGCGGCCCTTGACGATTCCCTTCTCTGCTCCCCAGGCCACCGGACGGCTGTACCACGTTCCGTCCGGCACGTCCGGGAACTTCTCCCCGCCGGAAGGCGCGGGCTTCCCCGCCATGCGCCAGAGCACTGTCACGGCCATCGCCCGGCTCATCTGCAGTTCCGGCGCGAAGCTGGTCCGCGAAACGCCCTGAAACAGCCCCTTTTCCAGCACGTAATCGATCCCCGGGCGCGCCCAGCTGCCCGCGGGCGGCAGGTCGAGGAAGCGGTCCTGCCCGGTCAGACTCCAGCCCAGGTCCCGGATATAGGCATAGGTCCGGTCTCTGGTGGCCAGATAGCGCTGACCGTAGCTCTGGGTCGCGTGGGCGGCGGCGTGCAGCTCGTCCAGGCTCAGAAACAGATAGGTATCGTCAACGCCCAGGGTCTGCCGGATGCAGGATATGTAGGTCCGCGCGCCGCCGGTTCCGAACTGGTTGATGATCGAAGCGTAGTAAAAGGCAGTCGCGTCGCTGCGCATGCCGGCCTGATACCCCGCCTGCAGATAGGCGGACAGATCCTCGCGGGCCTGCGCATCCTGCCCCTCTACCCCGGCAGGAGCGGACAGGAAGGCGGAAAGCGCCGCTTTTTCCGTTCCGTTCAGCGTCCGGCTTTTCCAGGTGGTGTTCGGATCGCGGATCTCCGCCCGCAGCTGCGCTGTCAGAAGCCGGACGGAATCCGGTGACTCTGCCGCGATCCGCTGCACCAGCTTCAAAGCGCGCACAGCGTGCCACTGGAGAATTCCGACTGAGAGCGCGCCGTTGTCATTCGGGTTGACGGAGGCGTAATCGCCCTCCGTGCCCATAAAATAGCGCTTGAGCGCCGGGAGAATCCGCTCGGCATGGAGCGTTTCCTCCCATTCCGCCGCGGCGGCACGGGGAAAGAGCGGGACCAGCGCCAGCAGGACCAGCACCACGGCAAGCAGGCGCAGGCCGGATCTGCGGGGAGAACAGACGGTACGTTTCATAGAGAATCCCTCCGTTTTCGTTTGTTTCCCCCAGTATAGCACAGCGGCCCCCGGGATTTCGTCGAATCCCGGGGGCCGCAGAACGATATGCATCTGTATAAGCCGGATGCAGGTTAAGTTGAAAATGGAAAAACGGAAACGGATCAGCCGGAAACAGGGCTTTCCAGCTCTATTGCTCCATTGCGTTCTCAGGGTTTGCAGCTGAAACCGCCTTAACCGTCTGCGAAACCCTGCCTGGCGTCGTCTCAGGCAGCGGATAGACGGGCATCGGTTCCTCGGACTCCACCGGACTGACAAAGACGGGTTCCGGAGCAAGCGTCGGCTCCGGCAGCTCAATCGGTTCCGGCTCCTGGGCCGGTTCCGGCGCGGGACAGCGGAGAATATAGACATAGGTCCGATTCCGGCAGAACGAGCAGTGCTGCCCCTCGCGGATGTTGATCTCCTTGCCGGTGCTGTCGCCGGATCTGCCGTCGTAGTCCATGTGGGCGGCCAGGCACTTGCCGTCGCCCAGGTAGAATTCTACATGCTCCCAGGGGTTGAGCAGGATGTCGCCGCGGCGAAGCTCCACCTCTCCCTTGCGGTAGACCTCAAAGCCGAGATCTTCCAGCTTTTCCTTCATTCCGCAGGTAGAAAGATAACCCAGATCGAATCCGCCGTGCATCAGCGCGGCGCTCACGAATGAAGAGCAGTCGTAGTTCGGTCCGAAGCGGGAATACTTGCTGTAGCCGTGGGAGTTGTCCTCCGCGATCCGGAGGCCCCATTCCAGGGCGGCTTCGATGCGCTCGTCCAGCTCCGGTGTTTCGCCTTCCCCGTCCTTGGCGAAGGCTGTGACGGGAAGGGCTGCCACCAGGAGGGCAGCGAGTAAAAATGCGGCCAGTTTTCTAATCCAATTCTTCATGCAATTCCTCGCCGGAGCGGATGCTCCGGGTCATTGGGCCAGGATTTCGACGTCTGCCGAGCCCTTTTGACACGAGTACTATAACACAAATCTCAAAAGATTACAAGATGAAAACAAAATGTTTCCAAAATTTACACAATTCACCTGATGGAGTCTTCCGACCGGACCGTCGCCCGGGTTCTATTTGACCAGCAGCTGGCCGGTGTAGCGGTAATCGGAGGCCGGTATGATGTTCGAATCCGTGCTCCAGACGGTCATCGGATCGTCCCAGAAGAGGAAGGCCGCGGAGCAGTCTGAAAGCGTCAGGGAAAAGGCCTTCGTCTCATTCGGGCTGTCCTGCCGGTAGAGCTCCAGGCAGGCCAGGCAGACTTCGGCCGGGCTGAGCTTGTCGGACCAGACAAAGGCGGACAGGAGCAGGTTGTCATGGAACTGCCCGTCGGAGGCCAGGACCGGGTGGCGGTAATGGATTGTGCCCTCCTGCTCAATCGCGTAGTAACCGGGCTCGCTCTCTCCGTCCTGCCGGGCGGCTGCGAAGCCCAGCAGGTTGACCGCGCAGGAGCCGGGTGTGATGGGCAGATAGGCAGCCGGGGCGTCGCCCTCCTCCTGATGGCCGGTGAAGGCGTAGCTCAGCCCCTCCGCATTGCATTCCGAGAGCGCCACGGTCACGCCCCGGTTCCCCGTCAGGTAGCCGCTGCAGTAGCCGCGGCTCTCCAGCTTGTCGGCGACCATCCGCAGCTTGTAGGCCTCCTGCAGCACGTTCAGATCCAGGACCGGCGCGCCGGTCAGCTCCAGATCCTCCACCAGGGCCAGATACGCCTGGCTGACGTCCAGGCGGACCGTGCAGGTCTCCCCCTCCGTAAACTGCAGATGGAAGTTGTCCAGCTCTGCCGCCGCCTCCGCCAGACGGGAGATGCGCTCGGCCTCATCCGGATTGTTCAGGGGGTCAAAGTCGGTGGGATCCGCCAGATAGAGGATCGAGTTCCATTCGGCATAGAGCCCGCCGGCATAGAGATTGAAGCCGCGGTTTTCGCGGGTCAGACGGTCGGCGTCCCGGAGCACCGCAAGGAGCTCCCGGCTGACCGTGACCTCCTCTCCCAGGTGCGCGTTGATATCCGCGATCCCGGTATAGCCGCTGTAGCTGGTCTTCGGGTCCAGCTGGGCGAAGCTGCTTTTGAGGGCGGAGGTGTAGAGCTTGGTCACCTCGCTCTCCGCCTGCTTGATCTGCTTTGTGGAGCCGGTAAACAGATAGGTCATCTGCTCGCCGAGCTGATATTTCGGGACCTTTTTGTCCATCTGCGCATTGATCTCGTACCAGCCGGGCTTCCGTTCGTCTGATTTGAAAAAGCAGATGAGCAGAAAAACGATGCCGGCAATGAACAGTCCCACGACCAGCACGGTGCGGACGATGGCGCTGGACTTGGTGGTTTTCCTCGGGGCCAGCGGGCTTTTCTGCGCCGCAAGCTCGGCCTCGTCCATCTGGTCCTTGTAGCGCCGATGGCCGTCGTCCGGGTTCGGGATCTGGATTGGCTTTCTCATATGCATTCCTCCGGGGCCCGGTTTGCGTCAGGCCCTTCTGCTTTTTTGCATCAATATAGCACAAACAAACGGATTATGCAAGGGCGGTTCAGTTTTTGATTCTGGACCGGAATCCGTCGGTGCAGGTGATCGTTCCGTCCGGGCTGACCCACATCGCCTCCGCGCCCCAGTCCGCCAGCAGGTCCCGGCCCTCCGCCTCCGTCATCAGAAACAGGGCGGTGGACAGGCCGTCCGCCAGACCGGAATCCGGGCAGAGCACCGTCACCATGCGCCATTTGGTCCCGGGAAACCGGGTGGCGGGGTCGATGATGTGGTGGTAGGCCACGCCGTCCACCAGATAATAGCGCTGATAGTCGCCGGAGCAGACCACCGCGCCGCGGCTGAGCCGGACCGTGCGCAGAAAGTCTCCGCCGTCCGGGTTTTCGATGCCGATGATCCAGTCCCCGCCGGTGGGCCGGGGGCCGGTGGCAAAGACGTTGCCGCCGACGCTGACCAGCAGGCCGGATGGCGCGTGGGCGCAGACCTGCTGCGTGGCATAGCCCTTCGCAATCGCGCCCACGTCCAGGCTGGCCTCCGGGTCCGTCAGCCGGACGGTGGAGGCCGCCTCGTCAATCTCCAGCAGATCGAAGCCGGTGTGCAGGGCCGCCGCGGCCAGCGCCCCTTCGTCCGGCAGCGCCGCGTGGGCGGGGTCCCCGGTGCCGGCCTCGCGGGCCGCGTGCCAGAGCCGGAGCACCGCCCCGTAGGTCACGTCCACCCGGCCGCCGGTCTTTTCGCACAGGTCCCGGGCGAAGCGCAGCAGGTCCAGAATCCGCCGGTCCACCCGGACCGGTTCCCCGCCGGCGTTGTCGTTGACGGTCTTGAGGTTGTTCAGGCCGTCATAGCTGTCGTAGATGTCGTAGAGCCGGTGGTATTCCAGAAGCTCGTCCAGGACGGTCTGCGCGGTCTGCCGGAAGGCCTTTTCGCTGCCGGCATAGCCGACGATCGTCGTGACCGTGTCGAAGAGGGTCAGATCGGTGGTTTCATACCGATTCCGCCCCGATTGGCCCGTGAGGCCGCAGCCTGCACAGAACAGAAGCGCCGCACAGAGGCAGAGCGAGATCACACGTTTCATCCGTTTCTCTCCTGTTGCGGAACAGGGGAGCCCCCGTCCGTCTCATATTTCGCCGCCTCGGCCCATTTGGCCGCGCGCAGGCAGGATCGGCCTCAGCCGTGGCAGCCGTTGGCGCCGCAGCCGCCCTCGTGGTGGCCGCAGTCTCCCTCGTGGTGGCCGTGGTGGCTGCAGACCACGTTCGGATCATATGCCAGCGTGCCCGCCAGGAGCCTCCGCACCGCCTCGTCGGGATTGCCCGAGACGCCGCCGTAGATGGCGATCCCGGCAGCGTTCATCGCGGCCTGTGCGCCGCCGCCGATGCCGCCGCAGATCAGGGCGTCGACGTTCCGGTCCTTCAGAAAGCCTGCCAGCGCTCCGTGGCCGGAGCCGTTGGTGTCGACAAGCTCGGAGGCGACCACCCTGCCGTCCTCGATGTCATAGAGCTTGAACTGCTCCGTGCGGCCGAAGTGCTGAAAAATCTCCCCGTTTTCATAGGTTGCTGCGATTCTCATCATGTGTTCTCCTTCAAAATGTGATTTGACAGAGGCCGAGCCAGGCGCACGGCCTCAAGAATAATACTTATGAATTCCGGCTCAGAAATATTCTCTGCGGATTCCGGCGTCTTGCGGGTTTTCTTTTGTCTGCCCGTGGGCGGGCTTCCCGGTTCGGCGGACGTGGACCAGCAGGCGGCATTTTGTGTCCGCCTGCGCACCGTCGGGAAAACAGGCCACAGCACAGCGGCCGGTCCGCTCGAAGAAGCCGTCGTAGTCCTCCTGCCGCGCCAGATCATACAGCCGCAGCATCGTCCGCCCGGGTTCGCCCCCGGCCGTAAAGCAGGCCCAGAGACCCTCCGGAATCCGGGTCAGCTGCAGGGGCTCCGGGACCCGGCCGCCGGCAAAGCGGCCGGCAACCATCACCCGGATCCGGTCCGTGCCGGGAATCGCCAGCAGAACGCCGTAAGCGCCGATTCCGCTGTCGACGATCGCCTGCTCCAGCTCAGACTGCGGCGCCGCTCCCGCCCGGAGCGCGGCGTACCGCACCCCGACCAGCTCTGTCCGCAGCCGCAGCAGCTCGCTGAAGGCTTCCCCCGCCGCGCAGTCGGTCCAAAAGCCGATCAGATGCGCCGCGCTCCGTTTTGAAATCGTAAATCCGGCCATATTCTCACCGTTTCGTCCTCGTATTTTTTGAAAATCCGAATGGTCCTGCAAACCGCGGAAAATAGAATTACAGCCTTCTCCAAAGATAGACCTTGTCGATCAATTGCCTGCCGCCCTCATAGATCGGATTGTCATAATGATCAACCATGTAATTCTTTCTGATATGGTGTTTCGTAAATCCGCAATTCTCATAAAACGGTACGGTCAAGGGGCCATCGCCGGTGCCGACCTGAAGGACCTCATATTGGTTTTTGTAACGATCTGCAATGAATTCAATCAGCACTTTCCCGTATCCCTGTCTTTGATATTCTTCGGCAATCGCGAGATTTTGTATTTCCAGCACACCGCCGCCCTCATCTGTAACGACGCATTCACCCTTTACAATCCCGCCGTCTTCAAGGACGTACATGGTACCCCGGTCAAGATAGCGGTCGATCATGTTTTCCTGTTCATCAGCAAGAAGAAGCAATGAGATATAATCCCGTTTATTCTCGATGTTTATGATCTTCATATTATCCTCTTCTGACCCCACGGTTTTCGCCGGGTTCTGATCTGATCTGCAGCCGCTGTACAGATGATTATACTCCAGAAACCGGCAGAATGCAACAAATGATCGCGGACGCTGCATGAAAAAGCAGCGGAGCCGGGAAAACGGATGCTTCCCTTTTGCTCCGGTTTTCGCATAATCTGCAGATTTCTGCATAGAATCGCAGGGAAACCGAAATCATAAATCAGCTGCATACTTCGATTCCGTTTTGCGGGATCGAAGTATGCAGCTTTTCCGGTAAAGTCGGTTTGCCCCTTTTCTTCACAGGCAGCGAAGCAGCTTTTATTCCGCGGCCTTGAAGTTGTAAATGGGCCGGATGCGCTCCAGGATTTCGGCGGTGGGGCCGATCTGGGAGACGATCTCGTCCAGGCTCTTGTAGGCCATGGGGGATTCGTCGATGGTGTCCTCCGCCACGCAGGTGGTGTAGATCCCCGCCATCTCGGACCGGTATTCGTCCATGGAGAGGGTAGCGGCGGCCTGCTTCCGGCTCATGAGTCGACCGGCACCGTGGGGCGCGGAGCAGTTCCAGTCCTCGTTTCCCTTTCCAACGCAAATCAGACTGCCGTCCCGCATGTTGATGGGGATCAGGAGCTTCTCCCCGGCCTTCGCCGAGACAGAGCCCTTCCGGAGAATCATGCTGTCGGTGTCGATGTAGTTGTGGATGGTGGTAAACGCCTCCACCCGGGTCAGCCCCAGGCCCGTGAGGATCACGTCGGTCATGGCCTTCCGGTTCAGAACTGCGAAGCGCTGGATGATGCGCATGTCGTGGATGTAGTCGTCAAAGAGCTTGCCCTCCACCCAGGCCAGGGCCTTGGGCACAGAGATCTCATGCTCCTTCTTCATCTCGCTGAGCATGGACTGGATCTCCCTGTGCCGTCCGGCGGCCTTGTACGCAGCAATCTTCTGATCCAGCTGATACCGGGCGCCGCCCCACATGGCGAAGCGGCCCTGGTCCTGGTAGTAGTTGCAGACCTGCAGGCCCAGGTGGCGGCTGCCGGAGTGGACCACCAGGTACAGCTCTCCGGCGTCGTTCCGGTCCACCTCGATGAAGTGGTTGCCGCCGCCCAGGGTGCCCAGGCTGAGCCTTGCCCGGCCCAGGTTCACGTAGGGGGAGCAGCGGAGCTGGTTCAGGTCGATTTCGTAGTTCAGGGGGTGGTGGAGCTGCCGCACGTCCCGGCCGCTGGGGATTTTGGCCCGGATCAGAGCATCCAGGGCGGCAAAATCGATCTCCTTCTCCGCCAGCTTGACGGTCTCCATGCCGCAGCCGATGTCCACGCCCACCATGCCGGGGACGATCTTGTCCCGAATGGTCATGGTGGTGCCGATGGTGCAGCCCATGCCGGCGTGGACGTCAGGCATGATCCGCAGCCTGCAGCCGGCAAAGGCGGCCTGGTCGCAGACGGACTGGATCTGCTTTGCCGCCGCCTCTTCCAGATGGTCGGTAAAGCACTTGGCGACGTTGTATGTTCCGATTATTTCGATCATTCGGGATCACTCCTTTCGAAGAATAAGGGCGGGTTACTGCGGCGTAATCCTCTTTTTCAAAAGCCGCTGAACGGAACCGTGGTCGTGCGGACAACTGTCCGGGGACGGCACCACCCAGAAAAGCGGCTCTTGGAAACCGACTACAACTGCTCCGCATTCTCCCCGCCCCGCCGGGACGCCCGGACCTTGAGCGCCTCGACTTCCATGTGACGCAACGGGTGCTGTCCTTAGCGAAGGCCCCGCATGGACGCAGCTTGCTGTAACGCATGGCATTCTAAAACAGGTCCCCCGGCTGACGCACTTTCGGAGAAAACCCGCAGCGGCGGCTCAACAATGGATGACCTGCTTTATTCGGTTGCGCGTTCTCAACAGAAGAGAACGGATTGCCACGACCAGTCTGCGGACTGGTCTCGCAATGACAAAGGGGGAAGCTTGCTGTGTCATCGCAACGCCACCTCATCCGTCATCCGGCTTCCGTGAGACGCCGGATGCCACCTTCCCCTCAAGGGGAAGGCTTTTAGGCCGCGATCGGTGCATAGCGTTCGCTGTTCAGCACCGAAAGCATAAAGGCGTAGGGGTCCAGGACGCCCTCCATGGCCATGGAGAAGATCCGGGGGCTGCAGCCGGAGACCAGGGCCACGCCCCGGTCGTTCATGGTGACGGGCTGCTGCCGGTTCCGGGACTGGACGTTCCAGAACACGATCTGCGGCAGCTCGTAGCCCTGCTCCGCGTAGCGCTTCTCGGCGTTTTCAAAGACGGTCTCGGAGGCGTTGTTCACGCAGGCGTCAAACTCCATGTCGGAGATGATGTAGAGCTTCTGCGGCAGATCCTCCCGGGGCACGCGGTTTTTCACAGCCGCGGAGAGGATCAGATCGAAGACCGCCGTCAGGTTGGTGTTGGCAACCTCATTGAAGCTGGCGATATAGCGCAGCTTTTCCACGAAGGTCTCCCCCTTCAGCTCGATCAGCTCCGGGTGGGCGGAGAACTCGATGAAGTGGTTGCGGTAGGGGCCCTTGGCCCGTTCGGCGAAGTAGAGACCCAGGGACAGGGCCACGGAAGCCGGCATCGGGCCTTCGCTGCAGTACATGGAGCCGGAGGTGTCCACGATGGCCAGGGCGTTCTCGTCCGTGGCGAAGTCTTCCAGCGCCGCCCAGGTCGTGTTCAGCGTCATGGCCTCTTCCTCGCTGAGGGGCTTCAGATAACAGTGATCCTGCCACCAGCCGCCACGTACAAGATAGGGGTCCACCAGCTCGTAGGGCAGCAGCGTGCCGGTGTGGAGAGCAGCTTCCCCCTTCTGCACCCGCTGCAGATATTCCGTATAGCGTTCCCGGTCGTTGCGGGCAAAGGCCTTGCGGTACTTAAACATGGCCTTGGCCGGCTGCTTGGCGTAGTCGAAGCTGTAGTCCCTCTCCCGGAGGTTGTTTTCCAGGATGCGGATGCGGGCACGGAGGGCAGAGAGGACCTTACGGTACTCCCGCTCGGAGAGCCCCAGCTCCTTCGCCAGCAGGCGGCCCAGGCGGACCGTGTCGGCGTTGTGGGCGTTGATGGAGGGCAGCCACTTGCCCAGGAGGGAGACGCTGCCGTCCTCGACCTTCAGCGCTTCCAGGTCCTTCTCCAGCTGCTCCCGGATCACGGCGACGGCGGCGGCCTTGACGGAGGTGTCCAGCAGGACCACCACGTCGTCCCAGCGGCCGTATTCTGCAATCAGGGGCAGATTTTTTATCAGAGACTTGGGTTCGTTTACCGCCAGCCAGCGGAGCACGGTGCGGAAGACCCGGCGCTCGCCGAGACCGCCCCGGATATCCCGGTCGTAGAACAGGAGCTTCAGGGCCAGATCCCTGTCTTCGGCCCAGGCCCGCAGAAACCGATCGGTGATCTCCTGCTCGTCTGCCCGCCGCAGGGCGCCAACGGTGGCAAAGAGATCCAGCAGATCCGAGCCCGTGCTCCGGTTGGACACGGCCCCGTTTTCGGTATAGGTCCGGTTGGCTTCCTGTTTCAGGTAATTCAGCATGGAAATCACTCCTTTTAGGCAATAGTTGAATCGTATAATAGGCAATAGGGGACGGGGGTTGGGGGTAGCGGCGCACAGTGTGCGCCATTTTCTTGTAGGGACAAGCACCTGTGCCCTTGATGGGTATTGCTTGTCGTGTTTCAAGGCACCGCCCGGCTGCAAGCTCCGGGTTACAATCTGGCGCACGACAAATGTGCCGGCGTTCCAGTCACATGCGAAATTGCTGCAGGTGCCTTCAAGACGCCGCCGAGGAGCTCGCCGCTGCACTCAGTCCCGATTTTCGAGATCGTTTTTTGCTGTTGGCGCCTTTTTCGAAGCACGGTTTTTCATGATTTACTGTCATAGATAAAATTGCTGTCTGTGCTTCACGGCTACAGGATAACACAGTTTTTCTGCCAGTTCCTGGAAAAAAAGTTGCGAACTCATAAAAAAGAGCCCGCAACCGCAGATATTTCGTAAAAAATCAGATTTTCAGACATCATTCGTAGGGGCCGATGCCTACATCGGCCCTTCCTCCCAGATAAACCTCCCCTCATTAGGGGGAGGGGGACCGCCCGCAAGGGCGGTGGAGGGGTAAAGCTCTTGCTTCTAAGCAGGTTCGTCCGTGCACGATCCGTCATGCAGACCCCTCCGCCCAAGTGTGCGCACTGGGGCACCTCCCCTTAGCAGGGGAGGTTGAGACGTGAGACGCGGGACGGCAGCCAAACCTCCCCTGACAAGGGGAGGGGGACCGGCCGCAAGGGCGGTGGAGGGGTAAAGCTCTTGCTTCTGAGCAGGTTCGTCCGTGCTCGATCCGTCATGCAGACCCCTCCGCCCCAGTGTGCGCACTGGGGCACCTCCCCTTAGCAGGGGAGGTTGAGACGTGAGACGCG
>CAMOLY010000005.1 GCA_946619065.1 uncultured Clostridia bacterium
GTGGGATAAAAAGAGACAAACAGGCTTGTTTCAGCTTGTTTGTCTCTTTTGGTGGAGCATAGGGGGATCGAACCCCTGACCTCAAGATTGCGAACCTTGCGCTCTCCCAGCTGAGCTAATGCCCCGGAATCCATGTGCCCACATAATATAACACAGGTCTTCCGAAAAAGCAAGTGTTTTTTCCGGAAAATATTCGGCAGGGGCAGATCGGACGGGACGGCGGACAGCCCGGGATGGTCAGGAGAAAAGCAGCCACATCAGCAGCGGGATGGTGATCAGACTCATCAGCGTGGAAAGGAAGACGCCGGAGGCGGCAAGCTGCTCGTCTTCGCCGTATTTCGCGGCAAGCAGGGTGGTCATGGTGGCGACGGGCATTGCGGAGATGACCACCGTGACGCCGAGGATCAGCGGGTTCATGTCAAACTGCCGCAGAACCAGCCATACCAGCACCGGCAGCACCAGCAGCCGGATCGCGTTGATCACATACAGCCGCCAGTTCGTAAACACACGGCCGACCGGCACGTTTGCCAGCGCAATGCCGATGACCAGCATGCACACCGGGCTGGTCACGTTCGAGAGCATCCCGATGGTTTTGACGACGACGTCCGGCGCCGAGGCGTGGGTCAGATAGCAGATGTAGGCAATCACCGAGCAGAGGATCATCGGGGAGCAGAAGGTTTTCCAGCTCAGATGCAGGCCCTTGGAGCTGCGGTCCATCAGGCTGACGCCGTAGGTATAGACGACCAGCTGGAAAATCAGATTGAAGATTGAGGCGTAGAAGACCGCGTTCGGCCCGTAGATCGCGCTGATTACCGGGAAGCCCAGGAAGCCCATGTTGCTGAAGGTCGCCATAAAGGCATACAGCCGCCGCTGCTCCGGTTTGCAGTGCAGTGCGCGGGGGAGGACCAGGCCGATTGCGACCACCAGAACGAAATAGGCCACTGCGATTCCGGTCAGGAGATAGACCTCGCGGTTGCTCAGTCCCCGCTCCGCGCCGAGCACAGAGTAGAGGACCGTCATCGGGTTCGTGACGTTGATGACGAGCTGCGCCAGCACGCGGTTGGTCCCCTGGGGGAAAACCTTGCACTTCGCGGCGGCATAACCGATCCCGATGATCAGAAAGAGGACGCCGAGCTGCTGAATGACAGGTCCGAGTTCCAAACCGGTCACCTCTGCTCCGGCCGGGCGGCCTCCTGCTCCAGCGCCATGACCTTGTCGACCCGGCGCTGGTGCCTGCCGCCTTCAAAGGCTGTATCCAGCCAGACGTCGATTATCTCCAGCGCCAACTTCTCGCCCACGACGCCGGCGCCGAGGGCCATCATGTTGGTGTCGTTGTGCTGGCGGGTCAGCCGGGCGCTCATCAGATCGGACAGAAGGGCACAGCGGATGCCGCGGATTTTGTTTGCGGCGATGGAGACACCGATGCCGGTGGTGCAGCAGACGATGCCGCGGTCGCAGTCCCCGGCAGCCACAGCCCTGGCAGCGGCAGCCGCGAAATCCGGGTAGTCGCAGCTGTCCGTGCTGTAGGTTCCGAAATCCTTGTATGAAAGGCCGCGCTTTTCCAGATGGGCCTTAATCGCTTCCTTGAGGGCGAACGCGCCGTGGTCACATGCGAGAGCAATCATTTCCGAATACCTCCGAACAGATCATAATCAGATTAAAGATAGAAGACACGCATCAGCAGCTCTCCGGTGAGGGGGAGGAGCCATGCGGCGCAGAGAATCAGCAAATCATAGCAGACGCCGGCTGCGCAGAATACCGAGGCAAGCGTCCGCCGTTCGCCCAGATCCGCGTTCTTGAGCATTGCCCCGAGGGTCAGCGCGAAGGCAAGGGAGAGCAGATAGCGGCCTGAGATGAGCCATACCAGCGCCAGGGCAGCGGCCGCGAGAACGCCGAAGCCGCCCCGGACGCTTCTGCGCTTGACCACCATGCCGATTGCACTGACGCAGCCCCACAGCCCCAGTCCGAACAGCGGCGCGTCCAGCAGCGGATCGACCAGCAGGCCCAGCATCGGGAGCTTCGCGAACTCCCCTCCGATGCTCCGCAGGAACCACTTGAGCAGCAAAGGAAGCTGTACGGCGCTGAGCTGCAGCTTCAGGAGGGTCAGGGAGAACCCGGAGAGCACAAAGCAGCGAAATACCACAGCCGCAGCCAGGCAGAGCGCCCACCAGAGCAGGGCCGGGAGCAGGCAAAGCAGCAGATACAGGATCTTGAGCCGATTGTTCCGGACACACCAGAACAGCTTCCAGAGATGGACCGCAATCAGGGCCGGGATCAGCCATACCGCCGGCAGACATACACTGATTGCCGCGCAAAGGGCGGCGACCGCACAAAAATAGAGCAGCTCGCCCGGAAAACCCGGCTTTTCTGTCCGCAGCCAGAGCAGCAGGAAGAACAGACTGACCGCCACAAGAGAAGCCGGCCCGTGACTGGAGGCGGGAGAGAAGGCAAAGAGCAGCGCGCCCCAGAAGGCGGCAAAGCTGCTCTCATACAGCAGATGCAGGCACAGATAGACCGCCGCAGCCCCGATGCCGGACAGACCGAAGTGGACATAATCGTAGCGGGACAGAGAAGGCATCGGCCAGCGCGTCGTGATGATATGCATCGTGTTGAAGCGCAGGAAGAACCGGAAGGCGACGGCGATAAAAACAACACAGATCAGAGCAGCCCAGCAAAGCTTCCGGAAGGGGAGCCGCTCCCGGCGAAACGGGAAGCCGGGCTTGCGATAGTCTGAAACCCAGTCGAGCATTTTCGGGCTGCGCTCCATCGCCCGTTCGCTGACGAGATACAGCCACAGCCCGAGCAGCAGAAAAAGCGCGCTTGCGGCCAGAATCGGCCAGTAGGACAGATACTTATCCAGAAACTGCAAGACAATCACCTCACAGAGCATAGTATAACAAATCGCCGGGGAAAGAGCAACGGATTTTTGCTTTTTTTCAAAAAAACATTGCATCCGATCGGTTTTTCCGATAAAATGAAATCAGCGGACCCGCCGGATTCCGGAAGAATCTATTTCGGGCGGGAACAAGCGCTGCTTGCCGTCGTCTATCAAACGGAGACGGAACCCACAGAAGACCCGTTCTCCGGAAAGGAAGAAGCCAATATGAAAACACGAAAAATCCTTGCATTTGCGCTGGCGCTGACCCTGTTCGCGGCGCTTCTGACCGGCTGCAAAACCGACGCCAAAACCGAAAAGCCCACGTCCTCTGAGCAGCCCGCGACCACCGCGCAGAAGCCGGAACCGACCCAAACGCCTGCGCAGACAGCCGCTCCCACAACGACCGCCGAACCCTCTGTGGAGACGGATCCCGCCGGCGAGCTCTTCCGCTTTACCCGGGATAATTTCCCGCGCCTGGACGGCTCCACCGCCTGCATTCCGCTGGGTGAAGCGGTTGCGTCGGTCCTGCTGGGCGAGTCTCGGGAGAGCGTGCAGGATCTGGTGCAGTTCAACCGGACGACCCAGTCGTTCCGCAACCTGATGAGCGACAGCTGCGACCTGCTTCTGGTCGGCCAGCCCAACGCTGCGGTCTTTGACGAGATGAAGGAGGCCGGCTTTGAATACGATATGGAAACCCTGGGCCGGGACGGCCTGGTTTTCCTGGTCAACGAATCCAACCCGGTGGACAGTCTGACGACCGAGCAGATCCGCGACATCTACACCGGCAAGATCACCAACTGGAAGGAAGTCGGCGGAGCTGACGCGGAGATCCTTCCGATCCAGCGCAATGAGGGCGCCGGCTCTCAGGCTCTGATGAGAAAGCTTGTCATGCAGGACACGCCGATGATGGAAGCTCCGGTGGAATATGTTGCCACCAGCATGGGCGAGCTGATGTCTGTCGTCAAGAGCTATGACACCAGCGCCAACGCCATTGGCTATTCCGTCTATTACTATGCCCACGACATGGAGATGGCAAAGGGTCTGAAGCTCCTGAAGGTCGACGGCGTGGAGCCGACCAAGGATACCATTCGCGAACGCACTTATCCGCATCTGAACGACTACTACTGCGTGATTCCCAAGGCCGCAGCGGCGGACAGCCCTGCCCGGATTCTGTACGAGTGGCTGGTCACCGAAGATGGCCAGCGCCTGATTGCAGACGAAGGCTACGTTACGGTCATGAGCTTTAACTGAGATCCCGCTGCCCTCCCGGCGCGGGTACAGGGAAGGAAGGTCTGATGATGAAACGGCGAACCTTGGCAATTCTATGTGTCATTGCGCTGCTGATGACCGGGTGCGCGACCAAGGGCGGAGCGTCCGTCCCTTCGTCCGGCCCGGAGCAGTCAAAGCCCGCGGCGCCGTCCCTTACGACGGAACCCGCCGCGCCGGAAACGACCCTCCCGGAGACGGGGCCGGAAACCACGGCGGCGCCCGACACCGGCACACAGACCCAGTCTGTGACGCCGGGCGGCTTCCGCGTCTACACCGACAGCTCCCGATACACCCCCTATCAGGCACCGCGGGCGCTCTATACCCGTCCGGAGAACGTGGATCTGTCCGATTTCCATCCGGAGAACGCCCATGGAGCCGTATATCCCTATACTGCGTCCCTGCTCTACAGCAGCAGCCCGGAGGGCTACAGCTATGAGAGCGGCGGGAACTACGGCTTTGTGGACAGCACCGGCACCATCGTCACCGACGGCACCTACAGGAGCATCGTACCCCTCCGCGAATACGACTACATGTATAATACGCTGGCCTATCAGCTTCCCCTGTGGGTCGTGAAACGCATCAAAAACGCCAAAGTCGCCGGGGAGGAAGACGGATACGAGCATATTGAGGGCGATATGTACTGCGGCGTCGTGGCGATGGACGGCAGCTTCTCCATCCCCTGCGAGTACCGGTCCATCCAGGCGATGGATGGCAGGTTTGTCTGCTTCCGGGACTGGGACACGCGGGAATTCTCAATCTTTGACCTGACCGGAAAGCTGCTGCTCTCCAGCAGTCAGCTCAACGACGGCAGCAGGTTTGACGGCTGGGATATCAACTATGGCGACGGCCTGTATCTGGTGGGGTACTGCAGCTACGGGGAGGATTCCGAATCCCGCTATTATTTTCTCAACGAGGCCGGCGAGCGGGTGCTTGGCCCCTACAGCGACGCGAGTCCCTTCTCGGAGGGCCTGGCAGCGGTCAGCACCGACGGCGGCAATACCTACGGCTATATCGACAAATCCGGCAGCTGGGTGATCGGAGCCAACTACAAGTATGCCGGCCGGTTTGTCAACGGACGGACCGACGCGACGCTTCCGGACGACACCGTCGTACTGATGGATCAAAACGGGAACTGGCTGTTTACGTCGCAATTCGGCTGGCTCAACACCGCCCCCTGCGGCTATGCGCACAGATACATAGACGAAACGGGAACGACCCACAACGATTTCTACGACCGGGACGGGAACCTGCTTGCGCCTTATTCCGATGACTGGGAGTGCCTGAGCGAGAATGTCGTATACCTCAGCAAAAACGACGAAGTCCTGCTCTCCGCCCTCGACGGCAGCGTCCCGGACCTGAGGGTTCCGTCAGTCAGCTGGGTGCACCGCGGGGCCGCAGTCGTGGAAGGGCAGTTTATGATGGGCTTTATCGGCTACGACTACCAGGAGGCCCGGGAGATCCTGATTTCCGAAGATCTGACTGCAGTCTACGAGATTCCGAAGGAGTCCACGCCCGCGCTGCCGGATATGAACGGCATCATTGCCCGATTTGACGAAGTGACGGGGGAACCATGGTATCTCATCTATGATGGCGGGAAGCTCCTGGTTTACGGCGAGGACGGCACGCTGGCCTGCGCCGTGGACGGATACGACGCCCGGATCATCAACCGTGCGGTCTACCGCGACACGGCCCTCGCCAGCACCTACCAGAGCTTTGACGGCAAGCTGCTGTTCAGCTATCCGTTTCCGGATTCCGGCGACTAATCCGAATAATTGATCAAAAGAAATCCGGAAGTATCAACAAATCAGCGGGCGGCCTGCGCATGCAGGCCGCCCGCTGTTTACGGGTTGCGGGGATATGATCAGCTTTCGCTCATCTGCTTGTATTCCGCGTACTTCTTCTTTGCGCCTTCCTCGGCCTGGGCAAAGAGCGTCTTTGCGTTCTCCGGGAAGCTGAGCTCCAGGGAGGCGTAGCGGACCTCACCCTTCATAAAGTCGTACAGCGGCATGGTCGGCTCCTTGGAGTCGAGGGTGAACTTCTTGGTCTCGGGGTTGTAGCGGTAGAGATTCCAGTAACCGGCCGCCACCGCGTCCTTCATCTCCTGCTGGACGCTGCTCATGCCCTTCTTGATGCCGTGGTTGATGCAGGGGGCGTAGCAGATCAGGATGGACGGACCCTTGTGGGCTTCGGCTTCCTTGATGGCCTTGATCAGCTGGTTCGGGTTCGCGCCCATGCAGCACTGGGCCACATAGACGTTGTCGTAGCCCATCAGCAGCTTGCCGAGATCCTTCTTGCCGGTCTTCTTGCCGGCTGCCTGGAACTGGGCGACCGCGCCGATCGGGGTGGCCTTGGAGGACTGTCCGCCGGTGTTGGAGTAGACCTCGGTGTCCACCAGCAGGACGTTGACGTCCTCGCCCATGGCGAAAACATGGTCCAGGCCGCCGTAGCCGATGTCGTAGGCCCAGCCGTCGCCGCCGTACATCCACATGGTCTTCTTGGACAGGTCGTTTTTCCGCTTCAGGATTTCGTCCACAACCTTCTGCTCGTCGGCGCTGAAGCTGCCTTCGGTGAGCAGCCGGACCAGGGCCTTGGTGGCCTCGGAGGAGGCGTCGAGATCGTCGAAGGTCTCAAAGTATTTCGCGATTGCAGCCTTGACAGCCTCGTTTGCGGTCATCTCGTCGAGCTGCTTCACATACATGCAGGCGGCGTCGCGGAGCTGCTTGACCGCCAGGCACATGCCGTAGGAGAACTCGGCGTTGTTCTCGAACAGGGAGTTGGAGAAGGCGGGGCCGTGGCCCTCCTTGTTCTTGCAGTAGGGGTCGCAGGGCATTGCCGCGCCCCAGGCCTGGGTGCAGCCGGTGGCGTTGGCCAGATACATCTTGTCGCCGAACATCTGGGTCAGCAGCTTGATATAGGGAGGCTCACCGCAGCCGGCGCAGGCGCCGTGGAACTCCACCAGCGGCTGGCGGAACTGGCTGCCCTTGAGGGTGAACTTGTCGAAGCTGCCGTCCTTGACGGAAACCTCGTCCATCAGGTAGTTCCAGTTGGTCTGGTCCAGGCTGACCTCGTGGGTCGGGACCATCTTCAGCGCCTTGCCGCTCTTCGGGCAGGAGGCCGCGCAGGAGCCGCAGGAGGTGCAGTCGAGGGTGGAGACGCCGATCGTATACTTGAATTCCTTCAGGCCCGGGCCCTTTGCATCCACCGTCTCAAGACCGGCGGGCGCCTTTTCGGCCTCTTCCTTGTTCAGCAGGAAGGGACGGATGACGGCGTGCGGGCAGACGAAGGAGCACATGTTGCACTGCAGGCACTCGTTCTTGTCCCAGACGGGCAGATGCGTCGCAATGCCGCGCTTCTCATAGCGGGAGGTGCCCAGCGGGAAGGTGCCGTCCTCGCGGCCCTTGAAGGCGGAGACGGGGAGGCTGTCGCCCTTCTGCTCGTTGATGGGGATCAGGATGTTCTTGATGACGTCCGGGACGTTCTCCGGGACGGGCGGCAGGGCCGCGCCGTGCAGATTCTTCCAGCTCTCCTTGACCTGGACCTCCACGAGGGCGTTGATGCCGGCGTCGACGGCCTGGAGGTTCATGTTGACGATCTTCTCGCCCTTGAGGCCGTAGGTCTTGCGGACGGCGTCCTTCATGTGCTTGACCGCGTCTTCGATCGGAATGACCTTGGCCAGCTTGAAGAAGGCGGCCTGCAGAACCATGTTGCAGCGGTTGCCCAGACCGATCGCCTGCGACTGCTTGTTGGCGTCGATGATGTAGAACCGGATGTCGTTCTCGGCGATATAGCGGAGCAGATCGCCGGGGATCTTCTCCTCAAGCTCGTCCTCGGTCCACTCGCAGTTGAGCAGGAACGAGCCGTGGGGCTTGAGCTCGGAGAGGATGTCGTACTTGCGGAGGTAGGTCTGGTTGTGGCAGGCGACAAAGTCCGCGTTGCTGACGTAGTAGGTGGAGGAAATCGGGTGCTTGCCGAAGCGCAGGTGGGACTTCGTGATGCCGAAGGACTTCTTGGTATCGTATTCGAAGTAGGCCTGGCAGTACATGTCGGTGGTTTCGCCGATGATCTTGATGGAGTTCTTGTTCGCGCCGACGGTGCCGTCGGAGCCCAGACCCCAGAACTTGCAGGAGATGGTGCCTTCCGGCTCGGTGAACAGCGTCGGGCCGATCGGGAGGGAGAGATGGGTCACGTCGTCGTTGATGCCGATCGTGAAGTGATCCTTGGGCGTCTCCAGCGTCAGATTGTCGAACACAGCCTTGATCTGGGCCGGCGTGGTGTCCTTGGAGGACAGGCCGTAGCGGCCGGCATAGATGAGCGGACGGTTCGCGTCGTTGATGTAGGCCGCGCAGACGTCCTCATACAGCGGCTCGCCGTAGGCGCCGGCTTCCTTGACGCGGTCGAGGACAGCGATCTTCTTAACCGTCTTCGGGATTGCGCCGAGCATGTGTTCCACGGAGAAGGGCCGGAACAGGTGGACCTGCAGGAAGCCGACCTTCTCGCCGTGCTTGTTCAGATAGTCCACAGTCTCGCAGACGGTGCCGGCCACGGAACCCATCGCAATGATCAGCCGGTCGGCGTCGGGCGCGCCGTAGTAGTTGAACAGGTGGTACTCACGGCCGGTCAGCTTGCTGATCTCAGTCATGTAATCTTCCACAATGCCGGGCAGGGCGGCGTAGTCGCCGTTACTGGCCTCGCGCTGCTGGAAGTAGATATCGGGGTTGTCGACCATCGAGCGCATCCGCGGATCCTCGGGGTTCAGGGCGTTGGCGCGGAACTTTGCCAGGGCGTCATAATCCACCAGCTTGGCAAAGTCGGCGTATTCAAGGGCCTCAACCTTCTGGATCTCGTGGCTGGTGCGGAAGCCGTCGAAGAAGTGCAGGAAGGGGATCCGGGCCTTGATCGCGGCCAGATGGGCAATGCCGGCCAGATCCATGACTTCCTGAACGGAGCCGGAGCACAGCATCGCAAAGCCGGTCTGCCGGCAGTTCATCACGTCGGAGTGGTCGCCGAAAATCGAGAACGCATGGGTGCCGACAGTACGGGAGGCCACGTGCAGAACGCCGGGCAGACGCTGGCCGGAGAGGCGGTGCATCGTCGGGATCATCAGCATCAGGCCCTGGGAGGCGGTGAAGGAAGTGGCCAGAGCGCCGGATTCCAGGGCGCCGTGGCAGGCGCCGATGGCGCCGGCTTCCGACTGCATCTCCACCAGACGGACGCTCTGGCCGAAGATGTTCTTCAGGCCGTGGGCAGCCCATTTGTCGGCGTGCTCCGCCATCGGAGAAGACGGGGTGATCGGGTAGATTGCGGCGACCTCGGAGAACGCATACGCCACGTACGCGGCAGCTTCGTTGCCGTCCACAATCTTCATGATCTTGCTCATTGTGAATAATCCTCCTTATAAAAGATCCGGTATCAGAAAAAACGCAACCGGTGCGGAAAGACGCTTTTTCCACACATACATGTCTATTGTAGCATGTTTTGCACAAAAGTCAATCATTCCCGCAAAACAGGTTTGGAAAGATTGACACCGCCGGGCCGATGGATTATAATGAATCGTGTCAAATCCACAAATCGATCCTGATCGGGAGGTAACCATTCATGGATTCCGAACTCTCAGCCGCTCTGGCGCCGTATGGCTTCGCACAAAAAGGACAGGTCAGCTACGGAAGCTGGAAGAACTACGGGACGGCAGTTTACAAGTATCTGCTGAACTCCTATTATTGCAGCCTTGCCATCCGTCCGGACAAGATCACCGCTGCCGTCAAAAAGGCGGTCAAACAGACTTTGAAGCAGTCCGGAAAAAAGTACCGTCTGATTCGGCTTGACAAGCAGGCAGCACTGTTCATGGTCACCATCAGCGGCAAGGGCAATCTTGCCCAGGAGCTTCCTGCCGCCCTGAATCTTCTGACTGACGCCCTGCGCGCTGCCGGCATCGGGCCGGCTGACACCTGCCTCAAGTCCGGCCAGCCGTATCCGGACAGCCTCTGCCTCGTCGCAATCGGACAGTATGCCTCCTGCCAGCCCGTCCGGGCCGCCGCCCTCCGCGAGGAGAGCGCGAAGGTGCAGCAGAAGACGGAGGAAAACGAGAACAACGGCAGCTATCTTTTCGGCCTGATCGGCGCGATTCTCGGCATGCTGGTGGGCGTGGCGGCGAATATCCTGGTCGCTTTCGCAACGGAACGGATCTTCGCGCTCCTGTTTGCGCTGATCCCCTTTGCCGCGATGTTCGGCTACAAGCTGTTCAAGGGAAAGCTCAGCAAAGCCTCTCTTGTAATCGTCGTTGCGCTCTGTCTGGTTGCGCTGGCGCTGATGCCCTTTGTGCAGACAGTGATTGGGGTCCAGCAGACTGTCAAAAAGGAATTCGGCCGCACGCTTCCCCTCGGCGACGCCATTGAAGTGGCCAGAAAGGTCATGACGCAGAAGGGATTCCTGAAAGAGATCAGCGGGGACCTGGTCAAATATGTCATCTTTATGGCCCTCGGCCTCTGGATTGCGTGGAATTATATCCGGCGTCAAACCAACGCGGGACAGCTCGGCGCGGAGAAGGCGCTGCTTGATACCCTCTGCCCGAACCCCATGTACGCCGTCGGGCAGCAGACGGCTGCGCAGACCGAATCCGCCCCGACGGAGCAGACCTGATCCCGGAATCTTCCTTCACAAACAGCAATAACGTCAAACGGAGGCGCACACCATGCAGCATGAGATTACTGCCTCGCAGCGGCTTTTGAACGCCGCCGGGAATATTGCCGAGCCGGGCTTCGCGAAAAAGCTGTACTGGCGCTACGACCGCGCGGACGTCAAAGCCCCGAAATGGCGGATCAAAGAGTGGGATTACTACTATATCGGCTGTCAGGACTACGGCCTGTGCCTGACGATTTCCGACGCGGGCTACGTCAGCAGCCTCTCCGCTTCCATCCTGACCTTCGGCGCGGCGCCGACGATGAAAAACGGCTCTGCGATGGGCTTCTTTCCCCTCGGCAAGCTGCGCCTGCCCTTTACCTCCGAGCAGGGCGACGTTGCCGCGAAGGTGGGCAAGGCGGACATGCGCTTTGCGAACGACGGAAAAACCCGCCGCCTGACCGGCACGATTGCCGACTACGCCGATACGAAGGACACCCTCCGCTTCGACCTCACGCTGACGGACTTTCCGGAGGAGTCCATGGTCATCGCCACGCCGTTTAAAAAGAAGGCGCATTTCTACTACAACCAGAAGATCAACTGCATGCGCGCCGAGGGCGAAATGGAGCTGGGCGCGCAGCGCTGGCGCTTCGGCCCGGAGAACGGCGCCCTTGCCACCCTGGACTGGGGCCGCGGCGTCTGGACCTACAACAACACCTGGTACTGGGGCTCCGGGCAGACCCTCCTGCCCGACGGCAGCCGCTTCGGCTTCAACGTCGGATACGGCTTCGGCGACACCTCTGCTGCCAGCGAAAACATGCTCTTTTACAACGGCAGATCCCATAAGCTGAAGGACGTGGAATTCCGGATCCCGAAGCATGCCAACGGCGGCTATGACTACATGTCGCCCTGGACCTTCGCCGAGACCGACGGCCGCTTTGAGATGCGCTTCGTCCCGGTGATCGACCGCTGGGATCCGGTCAACCTCGGCGTGATCTGCATGATCCCGCATCAGGTTTTCGGCCGGATGAGCGGCCGGGCCGTGCTGGACGACGGTACTGTGATCGAATTGCGGGATACGCTGGTTTTCGCCGAGCACGTCCACAACAAATGGTAGGAGAAACGAATGGACTTATCTGATTTCTTCCTGGCGCACCCGAGGGCGGCCCTTGCCTTCTCAGGCGGGGTGGACTCGGCCTATCTGCTCTGGGCGGCAAAGCGGGCCGGCGCGGATGTGCTGGCCTGCTATGTCAAAACCCCCTTTCAGCCGCAGTTTGAGCTGGCCGACGCCCGGCGTCTGGCAGCGGAGCTCGGCGTGAAGCTGAAAATCTGCGAAGCCGACCCGCTCGGGGTGCCGGAGATCGCGTCGAACCCGCCGGACCGCTGCTATTTCTGCAAGCGGCTGATCTTCGAAACGGTCCGGAAGGCTGCTGCTGCGGAGGGATATGATCTGCTCCTGGACGGCACCAACGCCTCCGACGACGCGTCCGACCGTCCGGGGATGCGGGCTCTGCGGGAGCTCGGCGTCCGCTCTCCGCTGCGGGAATGCGGGCTGACCAAGGACGAGATCCGGCGCCGCTCCAGGGAGGCCGGCCTCTTTACCTGGGACAAACCGGCCTACGCCTGCCTTGCCACCCGGATTCCCGCCGGGGAGGCGGTCACGGCGGAAAAGCTCCGGAAAACGGAGGCGGCGGAGGACTATTTGTTTTCTCTCGGCTTCCGGGACTTCCGCGTGCGGATGACCGGAAACAACGCGAAGCTCCAGCTCCGGGAGGCGGACTTCCCGCGGCTTCTGGCCAGCAAAGCGGAAATCCTCGCCGCCCTGCGGCAATTCTATGACTGCGTCACCCTTGATTTGGAGGCAAGACCATGAACAGCGATCTGAAAACGCTGCTGACTGGCGTTCGGGACGGAACGGTTTCCGTCGACGATGCCCTGCTGCAATTGAAAATGGCCCCCTTCGCCGACATCGGCTACGCGAAGGTCGACCTCCACCGCAAAACCCGTCAGGGCGCAGCGGAGGTCATCTACGGCGCGGGCAAGACCCCGGCGCAGATCGTCGGCATTCTCGACCAGATGTGCGCGGCGGGGCAGAAAACCGTCCTGATCACCCGCCTGTCCCCGGAGTCGGCGGCAGCCGTCCGCGCGGTTTGCCCGCTGGACTACCGCCCGGAGGCCAGGGCAGCCCTGTTCGGGCCGATGCCTGATCCCACCGGGATCGGAACCGTCGTCGTCGCCACCGGCGGCACCAGCGATCTGCCGGTGGCCGAGGAGGCCGCCCTGACTGCCGAGGTCCACGGCAGCCGGGTCGTCCGGCTCTATGACGTGGGCGTCTCCGGCCTGCACCGGCTGCTGGCCCATCTGGACGAGCTGATGTCCGCCTCGGTTGTCATCGCCATCGCCGGCATGGAGGGTGCCCTGGCCAGCGTGATCGGCGGTCTGGTGGACTGCCCGGTGATCGCGGTCCCCACCAGCGTCGGCTACGGCGCCTCCTTCGGGGGACTCTCGGCCCTCCTCTCGATGCTCAATGCCTGCGCTGCCGGCATCTCGGTGGTCAACATCGACAACGGCTTCGGCGCGGGCTTCCTCGCCAGCCGGATCAACCACATGGAGGCAAAGAAATGAAGACCCTGTATTTTGACTGCCCGATGGGCGCAGCCGGCGATATGCTGACCGCCGCCCTTTTTGAGCTGCTTCCCGACCGGGAGGCCGCCCTTGCCGGGCTCAACGCCCTCGGCATCCCCGGCGTGGTCTACCGCGCCGAGCCCTCCGAAAAATGCGGCATCCGCGGGACCCATATGACCGTCACGGTGGACGGCGCCGAGGAGGACGCGCATCTGCACGGGCACGGGGAGCATCCCCATGCCGAAGCGGGGCAAAGCGGGGAACACCATCATCACCACAGCGGGATCCACGAAATTTCACACATTCTGGAAGGATTGCCGGTGTCCGATTGGGTGCGGGAGAACGCCCTTGCGGTCTACCGCCGGATTGCGGAGGCCGAGAGCCATGCCCACGGCGTCCCGGTGACGGAGATCCACTTTCACGAGGTGGGCACGATGGACGCGGTGGCGGACGTGGTGGGCTTCTGCTTCCTGCTGGAAAAGCTGGCGCCGGACCGCGTGCTGGCCTCTCCGGTTCATGTCGGCAGCGGCCAGGTGCGCTGCGCCCACGGCATTCTCCCAGTTCCCGCGCCGGCAACGGCCTTTATCCTGCGGGACGTCCCGATCTACGGCGGGGAGATCCGCGGCGAGCTCTGCACCCCGACCGGAGCGGCCCTGCTGAAGCAGTTTGCCCAGTCCTTCGGCCCGATGCCGATGCTGAAGACCCGGGCTGTCGGCTATGGCATGGGGAAAAAGGACTTTCCCGCCGCCAACTGCGTCCGCGCCTTCTGGGGCGAAAGCGAGGGGACTGCCGGGACGGTCTGCGAGCTGACCTGTAATCTCGACGACATGACGCCCGAGTCCGTCGGCTTCGCCATGAGCGCTCTGCTGGATGCCGGCGCACTGGATGTCTGGACCACTGCAATCGGCATGAAGAAAAATCGTCCCGGCGTGCAGCTCAGCATTTTATGTAAACCAGAAGACCGGGAGACCTTCGTCCGCCTGCTCTTCCGCCACACGACGACCCTCGGCGTCCGGGAGAACGTTCAGCCGCGCTGCACACTGTCCCGGCGTACCGAGACCGTGGAGACGGCCTTCGGCCCGATGACGAAGAAGATTTCCTCCGGCTTCGGCGTCACCCGGGAGAAATACGAGTACGAGGATCTCGCCGCCGCTGCAAGGACCTGCGGCCTTTCCCTGGATGAGGTTTGCGCCCGCCTGTCGCCTTCCGCAAAGCCGTAATCCCACTGATACTGAACTCCAATAAAATGCTTTAAAAAGCATTTTATAGCGCCGGAGGCGCGTTGGAGTTCGCATGAGACGGGTTTTGTGCCGCAGGCACAAAATGGCAGCGTGCGAAGCACGGTGCGCTCCTATTAAAACCGAAAGGTTTTAATGGGAGCCTAGTATGAAACAGCTGCTCCGGATCGGAGCGCGGACCATGCCGCGCGCCGATCCGGAGCTGTTTTCTGTCCCATGATAATACCCGAAGGCTTGCGGCCTTCGGGTATATCTAAAAAGGAGGAATGAAAAAAATGAAAAATCATCAATTACAAGTTTATTGTAAACCGGAATTATTAAGAAAGAAAGAGAAATTATTTTACAAAACTATTAAGTTGAGAGAAAGGCCGATGAATTCGCAAATTTTTTGTAAACGTCTTGACAACAAGACAAAACCGTACTATGATGTGCTCAGATAGATTAGCACTCAGAGAGCTTGAGTGCTAAACCGCTGGAAAATCGAAACCGGCGGGACCGAATATTGGAATCCCTTGGAAAGGAGACATGACACATGAATGCAAATAAATACACGAAGAAATCCATGGAGGCCATCCAGGCTGCGCAGTCAGTTGCCCTGGATCACAATCACCAGCAGATCGAGCAGCTTCATCTGCTTGCGTCCCTGCTGCGGCAGGAGAACGGCCTGATCCCCCAGCTGCTCAAGCGCATGGGCAAGACCCCGGAGAGCCTCGACGCCGCGGTGGAGGAGAAGCTGCGTCAGCTTCCGTCTGTGACCGGCTCCGGCCGGGAGGCCAACAAGTACTATATCTCCCGCTCGGTGGACCAGCTCTTCAATCAGGCCGAGGACGTGGCGGCGTCGATGAAGGACGAATTCGTCTCGGTGGAGCACCTGTTCCTGGCGATGATCGATCGCCCGGACCCGACGGTGCAGAAGCTGTTCTCGACCTATCAGATCCAGCGCGAGGACGCCCTCAAGGCCCTGTCCGAGGTGCGCGGCAGCCAGCGCGTGACCTCTGACAACCCCGAGGACACCTATGAGGCCCTGGAGAAATTCGGCACCGACCTGGTCCAGCGGGCCAGGGACCAGAAGATGGACCCGGTGATCGGCCGGGACGAGGAGATCCGCAACCTGATCCGTATCCTTTCCCGCAAGACCAAGAACAACCCGGTCCTGATCGGCGAGCCCGGCGTCGGCAAGACGGCCATCGTCGAGGGCCTGGCCCAGCGGATCGTCCGCAAGGACGTGCCGAAGAGCCTGCAGGACAAGACGATTTTCTCCCTGGATATGGGCGCGCTGATTGCCGGCGCGAAGTTCCGCGGCGAGTTTGAGGAACGGCTGAAGGCGGTTCTCAATGAGATCAAGAAGAGCGACGGCAAGATCCTGCTCTTCATCGACGAGCTGCACACGATTGTCGGCGCGGGCAAGACCGAGGGCTCCATGGACGCCAGCAATTTGCTCAAGCCGATGCTGGCCCGGGGCGAGCTGCACTGCCTCGGCGCCACCACCCTGGACGAATACCGCCAGTATATTGAGAAGGATCCCGCCCTTGAGCGCCGCTTCCAGCCTGTGCTGGTGGAAGAGCCCTCGGTGGAGGACACGATCGCCATCCTGCGCGGCTTGGAGGAGCGCTATGAGGTCTTCCACGGCGTCAAGATCACCGACCCGGCCATCATCGCCGCGGTCAAGCTCTCCGACCGCTATATCACCGACCGCTTCCTGCCCGACAAGGCCATCGACCTGATCGACGAAGCCTGCGCGATGATCCGCACCGAGATGGATTCGATGCCTGCCGAGCTCGACACAGTCCGCCGGAAGATCATCCAGCTGGAGATCGAGGAGGCCGCCCTTAAGAACGAGGAGGACGAGCTCAGCCAGGGCAGATTCGCCGAGCTGCAGAAGGAGCTGGCCGAGCAGCGCGACCGCTACAACGCGATGAAGGCCAAGTGGGAAAACGAGAAGGACGCGATCTCCAAGGTCCAGTCTCTGCGCGAGCGGATCGAGAAGCTCAACGCCGACATTGAAAAGGCCGAGCAGTCCTATGATCTGGAGGCCGCCGCCAAGCTCAAGTACGGCGATCTGCCGGAGGCCAAGAAGCAGCTGGAGGAGGAAGAGCGCCTGGCCCAGAGCGCGAAGGAAGAGAGCCTGCTCCGCAACCGCGTGACCGAGGACGAAATCGCCAAGATCGTCGAACGCTGGACGGGCATCCCCGTCGCCAGACTGGTCCAGGGCGAGCGGGAGAAGCTCCTGCACCTGGATGAGCGCCTCCACCGCCGCGTCGTCGGCCAGGACGAAGCCGTCCGCGTCGTAACAGAGGCGATCCAGCGCTCCCGCGCCGGCATCCAGGATCCGAAGCGTCCGATCGGCTCCTTCCTCTTCCTTGGCCCCACCGGCGTCGGCAAGACCGAGCTGGCCAAGGCCCTGGCCGAGGACATGTTTGACGATGAGAAGAATCTGATCCGGATCGATATGTCCGAGTATATGGAGAAGTTCTCCGTCTCCCGCCTGATCGGCGCGCCTCCCGGATACGTCGGCTATGAGGAGGGCGGCCAGCTCACCGAAGCCGTCCGCCGCAAGCCCTATTCTGTTATCCTTTTCGACGAGGTGGAGAAGGCCCATCCCGACGTCTTCAACATCCTTCTGCAGGTGCTTGACGATGGCAGAGTCACCGACTCCCAGGGCCGCGTGATCGACTTCAAGAATACGATCATCATTCTGACCTCCAATCTGGGCTCCCAGTACCTGCTGGCGGGCATTGACGAAAACGGCGAGATCAGCCAGACTGCGCGGGATCAGGTGGAGGCTCTGCTCAAGACGAGCTTCCGTCCGGAGTTCCTGAACCGGCTCGATGAGATCGTGTTCTACAAGCCCCTGACGAAGGACAACATCTTCAAGATCATCGACCTGCAGATCAACCAGCTCAACGCCCGTCTGCTGGAAAAGCAGCTCCGCTGCGTTCTCACCGACGCTGCCAAGACCTATATCGTCGACGCCGCCTTCGATCCGCAGTTCGGCGCGCGGCCCCTGCGCCGCTATGTCCAGCACACGGTTGAAACGATGATCGCAAAGAAGATCCTCGAGGGCAGCGTCACCCCCGGCACCACGCTGACCGTCGACGTTGTCAACGACGCGCTGATCCTGAAATAACCAAATCCGAAACGATCCCCGGAAGCCGCTCGGTTTCCGGGGATCGAAGCATAAAGACGAATCAATCAGACGGCCGCAGCAAAGCGGAAGAACAGCTCCGCTGTGATCGGCGCCAGCTCGTCGGGATAGACGTAGTGCTCGGTGTGCAGCGGAGCGGTCTCCGGGCCGGAGCCCACGCCGAAGAAGCAGGCCGGGACGTATTTGCCGTACCAGCCGAAATCCTCCGACCAGCGGAAGGGAACGTCCAGATACCGATACGGCAGTTTTTCCCGGGCACAGCAGCGCTCCAGCCGGGACAGCAGCGTCTCGTCGTTTTCCGTGGCGGGGAAGACGTCCTGACGGTTGATGGAATACGCCAGACCCTCTGCTTCGGCAGCCGCGCGCACAGCCTCATCCGTCCGCCGGTTCAGCTCGTCGAAGGCCTCGGCCTTTTCCGCCCGCAGCGTCACCCAGAGCCTGCCGTCGGAGGCCGCCACGCCGAAGGCCCGCTCCCCGATCCGCATCCCGACGATGGTTGCCAGGGCCATGCAGCCGTATTTCCGTCCGGCCTCGGCGGCGAGCGACGGGAGCTCCAGCGCCAGCCGGGCCGCCGCGGCGGTGGGATTGACGCCGTTTTCCGGATAGGCCGCGTGGGTCGGGCGGCCCCTCAGACAGATCTCCACTCCGCAGGAGGCACAGGCAAAGGTTCCCCGCCGGAGCAGGACCGTTCCCAGCGGCTCGCCGGGGATGTTGTGGCAGCCGATGATCCGGGCGTTTTCCGCTGTGAGACCCTCCAGGGCGAAGAGCTCGCAGCACTCGGGCGCCCCGAAGCCGGTCTCCTCCGCGTGCTGAAACAGCAGAATCACGTTTTTCCCCAAGGTTTTGCCCTTGAGCAGACACCCCAGCCCCAGCAGGGAGACGGTGTGCCCGTCGTGGCCGCAGAGGTGGCGCGCGCCGTCCGCCGTGGGCACCGCGTCGTGATCCGCCCGGACCACCACGGTCTGCGGTGCGCCCTCGTCATGCTTCGCATAGAGCCAGCTTCCCCGGTCCACCAGCGTCAGATCGGTGTGCGCACGTATAAAAGCCCGGATAAAAGCCTGGGTCCGCCGCTCTTCGCCGGAGCGCTCCGCGCAAGCGCAGAGCGCGTGCCTTGCCTCGATCAGCGTCCGCTCCGTATTTTGATCCATTTTGCATTCCTCCTTCGCAGACCGGCGCCGGCGCCGATCCTGCCCTGCATGATAATCCTGATCTGCAAGGAAACGATTGAATGGTTTTCTTGCATTCCAGTATACCACGCGGCGCGGGAAAACGCAACGCAGGTCCGCTGTATTTCTTTGAACATAAAAATAATTTTTATTCCGCTTCTTGCATCCGCAGACAAAGCGTGCTATAGTTGATATGGTCCCCGTTCTGACAAAGAAGGGGTTTCCATTTTGAATGAAAGGACATGCGGAAATGAGGATTACCCAACACCCGATCC
>CAMOLY010000006.1 GCA_946619065.1 uncultured Clostridia bacterium
CCCTGCCGGGAGCCTGCATAATCTTTGAAGGTTATGCATTTTGCAACAGCCCCGTGTGACTCGGCTTAATCCTCCTGAATGGAGGTGACAATACCCAGAATGCCGTTGTAGATCAGCACGGCTCCCACCAGAATGACCAGGGTGGACTGCTTGTTGAAGGGATCAATGAAGATCAGGATTCCAAGGGCGATGGTCAGCAGAGAGAGAATCATCAGCACAAGCCAGTTCTTTGTGCCGCCTTTGCGCAGATCCAGCGCCTTGATCAGATTCAGGATTCCGCTGAAGGCCACCAGAATGCCGGCAACGAAGCCGAAGGCGTTGGTGAACAGCTTCGGGATCAGCACCATGATCAGGCCGACGACGGCCGCCGCGCAGCCGAGAATCCCGATCATCATCTCATCCTGCGAGGCGGAAGCGCGTCTGCGCAGGATCAGGCAGTAATACAGCGCGGCCAGCGTGCCGCCCGCCAGCAGGGCGATGCCCAGAATCAGCAGGGAGGTCTTCCAGGTTTTTTCCGGGTAGAGCACAAGCGTCAGGCCCAGCGCGCAGAGCAGAACCATTTCAAAGATACGCAGATATTTTGTCCGTCTCATCTGACAGCCTCCAGTTTCCGTTCGGGGAATCCCGTTTTTTCTCCGTCTATTATACTACAGGGAAAAGCAAAAAGAAATAGGTTTCTGAAAATTTCCTTTCGTCCGCCCTTTCGCTGTTCGGAAAGACGGATGAGGGATTGCTTTTTTCGCGGGAATATGATAGGATAATCCCAAATTCACCGGAGGGGAGGGACTGCAGTGCGGAGGCTTTTGCTGGTTCTGGCCGTGATCCTGCTGCTGACAGGCACGGTCTGGGCGGACGGCGACGCCGTGACGGAAATGAAGACCGAGTGTACCGTTTCCAAGGACGGCTCCAGCGCGGTCGTACTGCATGTGCGTCTGAATCTCGCGGCGGACGATCCCTCGTTCTCCTTCCCGATTGCCCCGAACGCGAAGGACATCACGGTCTCCGGGGCTGACTGCCGTGTTTCCCGGGGCGGGAAATACACGGTCCTGACCTTTGACCGGCCCGCCTCCGGAAAGGCGGAGCTGACGGTCAGCTACCGCCTGGATCAAACCGTTACCGATCTCGGAAGCGGCCAGCGCCTGGATCTGACGCTGCTCTATCCGGACTGGCCCTGCCCGGTCAACCGGTTCGCGGTGCAGGTCACCCTGCCGAAGGAATTCGAGAGCGTCCCGACGATCCTCTCCGGCTACTACGGGGATCTGATTGACAACTATCTGGATGTCCGGATCTCCGACGGCGTGATCCGTGCCGAGCTCAACGAGAAACAGACGCTGCAGGACCATGAGGCGATCCGGATCTCCCTGGACCTGCCCGAAAACTATTTTGATCTGCGCTATCTGGCGGGCAAAACCGTCGCGACCGACCGCCTGCTGTTTTTGCTGCTGCTGGTGCTCTGCGTGGGCTACTGGCTTGTTTTCCTGCGCGCCAGACCGATCCGGCCGAAGCGGCAGGCCATGCCGCCGGAGGGCAGCTCCGTCGGCGCGATCCCCTATGCGCTCGCTGCCCGGAAGCCGGATCTGGCGCTGATGGTGGTGCAGTGGGCCAGCCTCGGCTATCTCACGATCAGCCGTTCCCGCGGCGGCAGGATTCTTCTGAATCGGCAGATCGATATGGGGAATGAGCGCAGGGAGTTTGAAATCGATATTTTCCGCGCCCTCTTCCGCAGATCAAATTGCTGCGGGGTCCGCGGCGATGTCTACCGGCACGCGAAGGCCCTCTGTGAAGAGAAGACCACGAACTACTGGAAAGGCCGCATCTTCTCCCGCAGCGGCGGCAGCCCGCTTCTGCTGCGTCTGATTGCCGCAGCCGCCGGGATGGCCCTGTGCGTGGCGTGCTTTGATCTGCTTGTCGCGCCGAAGAGCTGGCGATGGTTTGTGATCGCCGCCCTGACGCTGGCCGGCGGATGCTGCTGCTGGCTGGTGCAGAGAATCGGCGGCTGTCTGCTCCGCAGGCACGCCGTCCGGACGGCGGTGCTGGCGCTGGCTGCCCTCGTCTTTCTGCTGGTCGTGGGCAAAAGGAGCGGGCAGACCTTCTGGATGCTTCTGTGCGTGCTTCTGCAGCTTGCGGTCGGCCTTGCCCTGCGCTGCGGCGGCAAGCGAACCAAGGCCGGCAGAGGGCTGGCGTCGGAGCTTCTGGGCTACCGCCGCTACCTGGTCTCCGTTTCGTCCGCTTCCGTGAAACGGATCCTGAACTCGGATCCGCAGTATTACTACCGCTGTCTGCCCTACGCGGAGGCGCTTCGCGTGGATCGGGTGTTTACCAACAGCTTTGAAAAGATCGAGCTTGAGCCCTGCGACTGGCTGGAGTGGGAGGGGAAACCCGCGAAAACCGCCCGCGCTTTCTATGTCCGGTATGTCCGTCTGATGGCCGGTCTGCGCGGAGAACGCGAACCGCTGGCGCTCCGGATGCGGGCGAAAAAAGGCAGCCGGCAGACGTCCAACACCGCAAGGAGGGCGAGATCTTCGTGAAGGCACTGATTGCGATGAGCGGCGGCGTGGATTCCTCTGTCGCCGCCTGGCTGATGCAGCGCAGCGGGTATGCATGCATCGGCTGTACGATGAAGCTGTTTCAGAACGAGGACGCCGGCGTCCCCTCCGACCGCGCCTGCTGCACCCTCGATGACACGGAGGACGCGAAGGCGGTTGCCCGCCGGCTCGGGATCCCGCATTACACCTTCAACTACACCGACGCGTTCCGGTCCGAGGTCATTGCGCCCTTTGTGGCGGAATACCTTGCCGGGCGGACCCCCAACCCCTGCATCCTTTGCAACCGCAGCCTGAAATTCGACCGGCTGTACCTGCGCGCGAAGGAGCTGGGCTGCGACTGTATCGTAACGGGGCACTATGCCCGGATTGAGCGGGAGGGGGAGCGTTTTGTGCTGAAAAAGGCCCTGATCCCGGAGAAGGACCAGAGCTACGTGCTCTATCAGCTGACACAGGAGCAGCTGGCGCATACCTGCTTCCCGCTGGGGGAACTGAGCAAGACCGAGACCAGGCGGATTGCCGAGGAGCAGGGCTTCGTCAACGCCGCCAAGCCGGACAGCCAGGACATCTGCTTTGTGCCGGACGGGGACTATGCCCGGGTGGTGGAGGCCTGCGCGAAGTCTGTTCCGGGACCCGGAAATTTCATCGACACGGACGGAAAGATCCTCGGCACCCACCGGGGCATCATCCACTATACGGTGGGTCAGCGCCGGGGGCTGGGCCTGAGCTTCGGCGAGCCGTACTACGTCGTCGCCATCGATCCTGCCGCCAACACCGTGACCCTCGGCCCAAAGAGCGCGCTGTTTTCAAAAACCGCCCGGGTCGGGCACTTTCACTGGATTTCCGGTCGGGTCCCATCCGCTCCGGTGCGCTGCAGGGTCAAGATCCGGTACCGCCACCCGGAGCAGCCCTGCCTGGTGACGCCGACCCCGGACGGCGGCGCGGCGCTGGAATTCGACGAGCCCCAGCGCGCGATCACCCCCGGCCAGTCTGCGGTCGCCTACGACGGGGACGTGGTCCTCGGCGGCGGCGTCATCGATTCCGGCGCATGCTGATCATTTCATCCGAATCAAACAGGGGCTGTTGCAAAATGCATAACCTTCAAAGATTATGCAGGCTCCCGGCAGGGGAAGTGTGAAGGGGGCGGTCTTGGAGCCCCCTTCACGTTCAATCACCCGCCCGCAGGCGATGGTTTTTGCCGGAATCGGCAAAAACCACAGGGCTCGTTGCAAAATGATTCATTTTGCAACGAGCCCAAGCTATGTCTTTACGGGATATCGTGATTGATTTCCATCTCCGGATCGTCCAGCCGCTCCGGATGGAGCAGCAGCTTGTGGAAATGCTTGATGGAGCTGGCGTAGTAGAAGCCGTCCACGGTGCGCTCATCCACGTTGAAGGTATAGTCCATATAGCGGCGGGAGACAAGATTTCCGTTTTCGTCTTCCTCAGTGGCCCGGTATTTTTTGCCGAAGGCCATGAACATCGGAACGTTGCCGAAGTTGTACAGGTGATGGTAGACTGCGTTGATGCCCAGAGAGCCCATGGAGGTGAAATAGACCGTGGCGTGGAAGGGGCTCACGTCCAGCAGAAAGCGGGGAATCAGGCCGAAGTAATCCAGCAGCTTCAGCAGCCAGATCACGAATTTCAGAACAAGTCCGGGAATCGCGCCGACAACCGCCGCCACGCCGTCGAAGTGGGAGTCCAGCTCAGAGGATTTGCGCACGTCCGCCACGGCGCTGCGGAATTTTTCATAGACGTCCTTCACGGTGTCGCCGGGCTTGAGATGAAGCTTGATGACCGTGTCGGGGGCTTCCTGGGTCAGTTCCTTTTTGACGGTCATGCAGAAGAGGATCTCGTCTTCACGGTTATAGATCTTCTGCCCCGAGAGGAAGCGGTTGAGCCCGGGGTACTTGGAGGCAGTGCGGACAAAGGCAGCCAGCAGCACGTCCGTCATGCCGAAGTCGGTCCAGCCGGCTTCACGCTTGGCGCGGATATAGCGCTCGAGGGCGGTGATCTCCAGCTTGTCGCGGAAGAGGACGTTTGCCTCGTTGCGCTCGGGCATTATGTAGGAGCCGACCACGGTGATCGGATTGAGGCTGCGGACCCTTCGCCCGTCGGGGCGGTCGCCCCACCAGGGGTGGTATTTCCCGTCGTCGAGCCGCTTCATGGCAAAGCAGACCAGGATATAGGCCAGCATGAACAGCATGTCCGGCAGGAAGCCAAGCCAGGTCTTCCAGCTGAAGGGCGCGTCCAGGCAGACACGGTTGACCCACAGAATTCCGGCCATATAAATGCCCGCAATGGGAATCATCAGCCAGTCAAGGTGCAGCGTTCCGGACAGGCAGCGGTGCATTGCCCAGAGCAGGACCAGATCAGCCAGAATCAGGAGAACCACCCAGTACCAGGCCGGGCCAAGGGAAAAAGTCGCGTAGATGTAGCCAATTTCCAGCATCCAGAACGGGACGGCGAGACGGTAGAGCCGGTCACGTCCGTGGACCAGAAGCTGATAGGAGAAATAGAGGGCAGCTGCCGTCGGCAGCACCACCCTGAGCCATATCCATGCGCCGCTGACCCCTGCGCCTTTCCCGCAGGTCACATTGGCGATATAGCCCGCCGCGCCGGCCAGAGCCGCCAGGGCGGCCAGCCAGACGAGAGGATTCTTCAGGGTTGAGGTGTAGGAAACCCTTCTCTTCATTGCTTTCATGCTTCTCATTATAGATGCAGCGATCGAAAAAAGCAAGAAAAAAACAACCGGACGCGCTGCAAAAAAACGTTTTGCGGCGCGTCCGGGTAAGAAATCGGTTATTCGATCAACTCAAAGGCAATGCGGCAGTTTTCCCTGGCCAGCTCCAACAGCTCGTGCGTCGCGCGGGCAAAACCGGCGCGATTGCGCTGCATCTCATCGATCATCGAGCAGAGCGTTTCCGCGCGCACCTCCGAGATGTCGCAGTAGCTGCCCATCTTCACATAGTCCATGAAGCCGTTGATCTTCGGATCATAAGAGATTCCGGAGAAGGGCGTTTCGTTTGCTGCGGCGAAAATCAGGGAATGCAGGCGCATCCCGAGCACGCAGTCGGCGCGGCGGATCAGGGCGACGGCCAGATTCGCGTTTTCCGGGGCGTCAATCACATGGCAAGGGATTACCGAATCGGTGAGTGCGGCGACTTCGGTGCAGACCGCGTGATCCTTCCGCGGCTCCATAGCCAGAAAGACAGGCGTCAGGCCGTAATGCTCCGCGCCATAGGCGGCTGCCCGGGCAAAGTCCCTGTAGTGCTGCCGGATGCCGGCCCAGGGACGGAGCGCGATTACCAGCCAGCGGGCCTCCGGGTCGAGCCCGGCCGCGGCGCAGAAGCGGAGGAATTCCTGCTCCGACGCGGGGGGAACCAGCAGCGCCATATCCGCCGTGACGGTCGTCTCGACGCCCGTCACGGGAAGACTCCGCAGTTCCGTTTCGGAGATCCGGTCGCGCAGCGAAATGCGGTCCACGTATGTTTCGATGATCCGGGAAGCGCGCCTGCGATTTGCCTTCCACTTCACCGGCCCGATGCCGCAGCTGAACATCATAACCTTGTTGCCGAGCCGCTTTGCCGTCCGGATGGAGTTGAGATAGTACCACAGCGACCGCGTACTGGTAGAATCCTGGATCAGACTTCCGCCGCCGGAGAGGTAGAGGGAGGTCTTCTTCATCTGTTTCCGGATTTTGTGATAGGCGAAGGTGTAGACGCAGCGCACCTTGACGTCCCGGGCAGTCTGCCGCGGGGAGCGGGAGGTGGCGCAGATCGGAATATCCGGATCGGTCTGCCGCAGCAGCGCGATCATGGATTTCAGAATCGCGTCGTCGCCGGAGTTGCCCTTGCCGTAAGCGCCGCAGATCAGGATGCCGTCCCTTTGGCGGGCCTTTTCCCGGGCGGACCGGCGAAGAATGGTTTCGTAGATCTCCTTCTGCCGGGCCACGGTGGCCTCCACGGAGAAGACCTCCTTGGTTTTTTGGTAGATCCGGTCGGCATAGACGCCGATCAAATCGTGATCATTGGCCAGACGAATCATGTAGTTCGCCAGAGTATCCACGTCTTTGGGCTCAAAGAGCAGACCGTTGACCTCATGCTCCACCAGACTGGGCACGCCGCCCACCCGGGTGGCGATGGTGGCGCAGTGCCGACTGGCGCCCTCGGGCAGCGCATAGGGAAAGCCTTCGGAGACGGAGGTGAGCAGGTTTACATCCAGTGCGGAGTAGAAGCTGTGGGTATCCTCGATCCATCCGGCAAATACCACGGTGCCGGCGGGACACAGCTCCCGGGCAAGGTTTTCCATCTGCTGCCGAAGCTCGCCGTCTCCGGCAATGATCAGCCGGGCCTTGGGGCAGACCTGTACGGCTTTGGCGAAGGCCCGGATCAGGGTCGCCATGTCCTTGACGGGGTTGATGCGTGCCGCGATGCCGAAAACCGTCATCCCGGGCTCCGGCTCGATGCCGACGCTGCGCAGATAGTCGTCCCTGTTCAGCGCCGGTTCCCCGAAATCAAAGGATACGCCGTTAAAAATCACAAAGGTGCGGTTGGGATCGAAGCCCCGCTCGTTGAGCATGTCCACCGTGACGTCGGAGACGCCGATCCAATCGTCCATCTTCCGCAGCGCCACCGCATTGATCACGCCGTAGGTCGCCCGTGCAAACGGCCTGCCGAGATAGTCCAGGCGCGGATCGCTGTGGACGGTGGAAATCGTCGGCAGATGAAGCCGCTTTTTGAGCAGACTGCCGATCAGATTTGCGCGGGAGCCGTGGCAGTGGATGATCTGAAAGCCCTCTCTGCGGATCTGCTCCGCCAGCAGCCGGACGACCTTGTGCGTACGCTCCGTCATGACCTGCGTCGGGATCCCGAGGGCCCTTGCCTCCTCGGCGAAGGGGCCGCTCATGAAGCAGACCAGCAGAATCCCTTCCGTCTTTTTCAAACCGGCCAGCAGAGAGTGAACGTGCGTTTTTGCGCCGCCAACATCACCGCCGGAGATCAGGTGGATGATTTTCATAGCGATAATCCGCCTTTCTGCAAATGCGCTGACGCCGGAGAAAAACGTCAGCCCAAAGAATTGAGATGGAATATGCGGACAGCCCCGCGGTCAGATCCGTTTGGCCTCCAGCGCATAGACGATCCTGCCGCTGCCCAGCCCCTCGATGGAGATCAGGTAGCTGACCCGAAGGGTTCCGCCGTTTACGGTCATGCGGTCGTCAATTTCGATGGTCCGGACGGTGACCAGAAGCGCGCCGTGTCCCATGTCGTAAAGAGACTGCCAGGTTTTTCCGACCATGAAGCGCAGCTCGCTGTTGAGCTTGCCGCTTCTGCGCAGAGTGACCGAATGCGGATGGATTTCAAAGGTTGTGACCGTACCCACCAGCCCGGTCAGCTCGGTTTCCCGGTAGCGCAGATAGAGCACGCCTCTCTCGGCCGTAAGCTCGGCCTCGGTCGTCAGCTCCACCATATCCGGCTCCTGGTTCTCGTAGTGCTGAAAGCCCCTGACCGTCAGCAGGAACTCAGGCTTCATAGAAAGCCTCCATCGCCAGCGAAATCAGCCGGTCGAGCAGCTTGCCGTAGGGAATGCCGCTGGCGGCAAAGAGCTTGGGATACATCGAAATGGAAGTAAAGCCCGGCATGGTGTTGATTTCGTTGAAGACGACCTCTTCCCCCTCGAAGGTGACGAAGAAGTCCACGCGGGCCAGTCCGCGGCAGCCCATGGCCTGATAGATCTTGACTGCGGTCTCGCGGATGCGGGCGGAGGCGTCCTCGGAGATGCGCGCCGGGATATAGAGGGTGGAAGTATCGGTGATATACTTCGTCTCGTAGTCATAGAACTCTGCGCCGGCGTCGATCTCGCCGGGCACGGAGGCGATCGGCGTCTCGTTGCCCAGCACGGCAACCTCCACCTCATGTCCGCGGATGAACTCCTCCACCAGCACCTTCCGGTCGAAGCGGACGGCGTTCTCCAGGGCTGCCAGCAGCGCCTCCCGGTTTCTGGCCTTGCTCACGCCCACAGAGGAGCCGGTGCCGGCCGGCTTGACGAACACGGGATAGGAGAACCGGCGTTCCACCCGGTCCAGCGCCTCCGCCGGATCGGTCTTCAGCTGCAGCCGGGTCACAAGCTCCCAGTCCGCCTGCCGGACGTTTGCGCGGTCGGCGGTCAGCTTGGTCAGACACTTGTCCATGCAGCCCGCCGAGGCGGCCACGCCGCAGCCCACGTAGGGGATGCCTGCCAGCTGGAACAGACCCTGAACCGTGCCGTCCTCGCCGTTTTCGCCGTGGAGAACGGGGAAGATCACGTCGATTGCCCGGTGGGTGATCCGGTCTCCGTCAAAGATCAGCAGACCCTGGCCGCGGATCGGGGAGATGCAGGCCCTGCGGTTGCGCGCGCAGTGCAGCCACTCGTTGCCGGGCAGGCGGCTGTAGTCGGAATCTCCGTAGAGAATCCAGTTGCCCTCCTTCGTAATGCCGACGGGAAGGATTTCATATTTATCCGGATCCAGGTTGTTGAGCACGGACTCCGCCGAACGGAGGGAAACCTCATGCTCGGGAGACACACCGCCGAACAGAACGCAGACGTTTTGCTTGATCATGTCAAATACCTCTTTTCGAAAAGGTCCAATCTACAATTGTTCTCTATACTATATTCCAAAAACGTGCAAAATACAAGTACGATTTTCGCCGCGGTGAAAAAATAGCGGAAGAAAATGATGAAATACTGCATTCCCGATTGACAAAAAGGGAAAAAATAAATATAATGTACGCCATAAAAAGCGGGGGTACCCCGCCTTCTATGCAGAAAGGAATTTAACGATATGATCTACACACCGCAAGTGCAGGGTATGTGCTCGGTCAAAAAGGGCGCATATCACGGTCCTGCTCCCATCCCGGAAGAGGGGAAATGGGTCCAGGCAAGAGACATCAAAGATATTTCCGGCTTCACCCACGGCATCGGCTGGTGCGCGCCGCAGCAGGGCGCCTGCAAGCTGACGCTCAACGTCAAAGAGGGCGTGATTGAGGAAGCTCTGGTCGAAGTCATCGGCTGCTCCGGCATGACCCACTCCGCCGCGATGGCGTCCGAGATCCTCATCGGCAAGACGCTGATCGAGGCCCTCAACACGGACCTGGTCTGCGACGCGATCAACACCGCAATGCGCGAGATCTTCCTGCAGATCATCTACGGCCGCACCCAGTCCGCGTTCTCCGACGGCGGTCTGGAGGTCGGCGCCTCCCTGGAGGACCTGGGCAAGGGCATGCGCTCCCAGGTCGGCACCATGTTCGGCACGAAGGCCAAGGGCCCCCGGTACCTCGAAATGGTCGAGGGCTATGTCACCCGTCAGGCGCTCAACGAGTTCGACGAGATCGTCGGCTATGAATATGTCAATCTCGGCAAGATGATGGACTATATCAAGGCAGGCATCCCGGCGAACGAGGCGCTGGAAAAGGCAAAGGGTCACTACGGCCGCTTCGAAACCGCGGCCAGATATATTGACCCCCGCAAGGAATGAGAAAGGAGGACGCGAGAATGCCACTGTTTGAAAACTATGAGAGACGGCTTCCCAAGATCAGCGCCCTGCTCTCCCGCTACGGTCTGGAGTCCGTGGAGCAGTGCCTTGAACTTTGCAAGGAGCACGGCTTCGACCCCTGCCAGATTACCCATGACATCCAGCCCATCTGCTTTGACGACGCCTGTTGGGCCTACACTGTCGGCTCCGCCGTCGCGCTGAAGGCCGGCGTTGCGAACGCCGCAGAGGCTGCCCGCAAGATCGGCGAGGGCCTGGAGGCCTTCTGCATCGACGGCTCCGTCGCCGCCAACCGCAAGGTCGGTCTCGGCCACGGCAATCTCGGCGCGATGCTGCTCAGCGAGGACACCAAGTGCTTCGCCTTCCTGGCCGGCCACGAGTCCTTTGCCGCCGCCGAAGGCGCCATCGGCATCGTCAAGAACGCGAACAAGGCGCGCAAAGAGCCCCTGCGGGTCATCCTGAACGGCCTCGGCAAGGACGCCGCCCAGATCATCTCCCGCATCAACGGCTTCACCTATGTCCAGACCCAGTATGACTACTACACCTCCGAGCTCCACGTGGTGCGCGAGATCCCCTACTCCGAGACCGAGCGCGCCTCCGTCCGCTGCTACGGCGCAGACGACGTCCGCGAGGGCGTGGCCATCATGTACCACGAGGGCGTGGACGTCTCGATCACCGGCAACTCCACGAACCCGACCCGCTTCCAGCACCCGGTCGCCGGCATCTACAAGAAGGAATGCCTGGAGCGGGGCAAGAAGTTCTTCTCCGTCGCCTCCGGCGGCGGCACCGGCAGAACCCTGCATCCGGACAACATGGGCGCAGGTCCCGCCTCCTACGGCCTGACCGATACCATGGGCCGCATGCACGCCGACGCCCAGTTCGCGGGCTCCTCCTCTGTCCCGGCGCACGTCGAGATGATGGGCTTCCTGGGCATGGGCAACAACCCGATGGTCGGCGCCACCGTCGCCAACGCGGTTGCCGTTTCCGTCGCGCTCAATCGGTAGAACCCATACGCAAACCGGCCCCCCGGCAGAACTGCCGGGGGGCCGGTTTGCGCGTCAAAAGGGTTGAAAGTTGAAAAACACTTTTCTTTTCAACGATCAGCTCGCTGCCATCAGCCCCACAGGGCCGAGAGCATCGGGATGATCTGCTTCTTCCGGCTCATCACGCCGGGCAGGAAGAAGGTGTTGTTTTTCGGCTCGACCCCGAAGGCCTGGGCCAGATCGTCCGCGCTGCCGAGGAAGATGATCTGCGTCCCCTCCAGCAGCACGTCGGTGAGCATGATGAGCATGATGTCATAGCCCTTCTCTTGGGTCTCCTTCTGCATTTCGGCCAGGAACTCGTCTCTGCGGTCCAGCATCGAGACCGAGTCCACGCAGGTGATCTGGCTCACGCCCAGATAGTGGCCCGCAATGTGGAACTCCTTGAAATCGGCCTTCATCAGATCCCGGACGCTCTTGCCTTCGCCCAGGAAGGCCGAGAAGATGAATCTGCCCAGCTCCTCGATCGAGACCCCTCCGATCCGCGCCAGACGCTCCGCCATGGCCCGGTCGCGCTGGGTCGCCGTCGGAGACTTGAAGCTCACCGTGTCGGAAAGGATCGCCGCGCACATCAGCCCGGCCATTTTCCGCGAGGGCATCAAACCCTTTTCCTGATACATTTCGGCCACAATCGTCGTCGTACTGCCGACGATTTCGTTCCGGAAGAAGATTGGGTTTGTCGACTGAATGTCCGCGAGCCTGTGGTGGTCCACGATGCCCAGGATCTCCGCCTGCTCCAGTCCGGGGACGGACTGGGCCAGCTCGTTGTGATCGACCAGAACCACGCGCTTGCGGCGCGGCTTGATCAAATGATAGCGCGAGAGCGTTCCGACCAGCCGCTCGTTTTCGTCCAGGATCGGGTAGCAGCGGTAGCGGCTCTTGGAGACGACCTCGCGGACGTCGTCCAGATAGTCGTCCAGATGGAAGCATTCGAGCTTTTCATGTCTGCAGATGCGGTCGATGGGAATTGCCTGAAAGATCTGCCGGGCAACGCGATAGGCGTCGATGGGCGTGGAGATGATGCAGGTTTTCGTGGGCAGCGCCCGCAGCTCCGCGCTGAGCTCCGCCTCGCAGAGAATCAGGCAGTGGATGTTGGTTTCCAGCGCCCAGCGGATGACCTCCGGCTGATCCCCGCAGATCGCGATGTAGTTTTCGCTGCCGAACAGCCGCTGATCCGCCCCCTTGGGCAGGGCCAGCACGATCTCTCCGGAGACCGCGTCCACCCCTGCGCCGGGATCGTTGAGCACCTTGCCCTCGATTGCGGCCAGAAGGTTGAACAGGGGCACGTCGCGGATCACCGGGTCGCTCACTGTCCGCATGTCGTAGGACGCAATGTCGCCGGAGGAGAGCATGCCGTAGAGAGTCCCGTCCTCGTTGGTGACGGGGATCGCGGCGATTGAGGCGCTGTGTTCCAGAATGGACCAGGCGCGGCTGACGGTCACGCCGCCGCCGAGGGCGGGAGGCGTGTCATAATCCAGATCGCGCACCTGCGTGCGGACGTTCTGGATCAGATTCGGGGCGTCAAACGCAAAGCGGTCCAGGATCCGTTTTGTCTCGTCGTTCAGATTTCCCAGCCTGCAGGCGGTGTATTCCCGGTCGCCCAGGGCGTTGCGCAGCGCAGTATAGGCCATTGCGGAGACGATGGAGTCGGTATCCGGATTCCTGTGGCCGGTCACATAGATCTGTTCCATATTCAGACCTCCTCTGTATCGGCGTCAGCCGTGTATCTGCCTTCATTATGCCTTGAAAAGCCGGGTTTGTCAATCAGGAATGTCCGTTTGCGCGGGTCTGCCGCGCCGATCGGAGAACTTCCGCCTGGTGGCCTCGCCGCCCCGCAGATGGCGCTCTGCCTTGTTCCGCTCCAGCACCTGGCGCACCTGCGGAAAAAGGCCGCTGCCGCATTCCTCCAGCCGTTCGGTGAGATCCTTGAAGACGGTGGATTTTGAGACGCCGAAGCGGGCTGCCGCGCCGCGGACGGTATCTCCGGTCTCGATCAGGTATAAGGCGATTTCCTGCGCACGCCGGTAGATGGTATCTGTCATATCCGCACCTCCCAAGCCGTATGTCGAAACAGTTTATGTGAGAAAACCGGCGGATAGAAGCGGGAAAGTTTCCAAAGCGTTCACAAACGCCCACTTGCGAAATCGGCCTGTGTATGATATAGTATAAATGTATCAGTATCCCTATCCCGATGATCTGGAGTTTTTGCAATGAACGCCTTGAACCAATGGCTGAGCGGTATCAATCTGAATAAGCTCATTGAATGGTTGATCTATGCCGTGGCCGCCCTGCTGGCAATCTCGGTGCACGAGAGCAGCCACGCCCTCGCCGCCCACTGGCTGGGGGACGACACCGGCAAACGCATGGGCAGGATCAGCCTCAACCCGCTGCATCATCTCGACCCGCTGGGCTTTGTGATGATGGTGATCGTGCATTTCGGCTGGGCCAGGCCCGTGATGGTCGATTCCCGCCGCTTCCGCAATCCGAAGGCCGGCATGGCGCTGACCGCCGCAGCCGGTCCGATTTCGAATGTTCTGCTGGCGCTGGTTTTTGCCTTTGCCTTTTTCCTGAGCTATCAGCTCTGCCCGCAGTCGGTCCAGCTGTCCTGGTATTTTTATGCGGTAGACGGAATCACCGTCGGTTCCCCCGGCGTGATGTTCTATGTGCTCCGGTTCTTTCTGGCCTGTTTTGCGCTCAACGCCGGACTTGCCGTTTTCAACCTGATCCCGATCCCTCCGCTGGACGGCTCAAAGGTCCTGGCGATCCTCCTGCCGGAGCGGGCCTATGTGGATCTGATGCGCTATGAGCGCTACGGCGTGCTCGTTCTGATGCTTCTTCTGATTACCAACGTGCTGGACAAGCCCCTGGGCATTCTGGTCAACGGCCTGATGGACGGCGTTGCGGCGATTGCACAGCCGCTGGCGGAAGCTGTGGCCGGACTGTTTTAATCTTGAAGTTCGGGAGAAACTATGGAAGAACCCAAATATCATCTCAGCGGCGTGCTGCACGCCGGCCGGGAGGCGTCGGAGGATTTCGACGGCCCGCTGGACGTGATCCTGCTCCTGCTGAGCAAGAATAAAATTGCGATTCAGGACGTCTCCATCACCTCGATCCTGGACCAGTATCTGGCCTGGCTGGACGAGCGGAAGCGGATGGATCTGGAGATTACAAGCGAATTCATCGACATGGCGTCCCACCTGATGCTGATTAAAACGAAGATGCTTCTCTCCGCCGCCGAGCAGGAGGAGGCCATGTCCGAGATGGAGAAGCTGATCCGCTCCCTGCAGGAGCGGCAGCGGGAGGAGGCCGTCGCCGAGGTTCGGAAGGCCGCGTCCTTCCTCGAGGGCCGCAACGACCTGGGCCGCGGCGCCTTTGCGAAGGGCCAGGAGCCCCTGCCCAAGCCGGAGGGCTATCAGTACCGCCACAGCCGGGAGGACCTGCTCTCCGCTCTGGCCGCGATTGCGGACCGCAGCAGCAAGCGTCTGCCGCCGCCCGCGTCCAGCTTCGAGGGCATTGTCAGCCGGGATCCCTATCCCGTATCCAAAAAAAGCACGGAGCTGCTGCGCAAGCTGCTTTTGCGGGGCATCAGCAAGCTCCGCAGGCTCTTCACAGGCTGCGCGAGCCGGTCGGAGATCGTCGCCACCTTCCTTGCCGTGCTGGAGCTCTGCAAAACCAACGATGTTGAACTGACCGAAGAGCGGGGAGAGCCCGCCGTGAAGCTGATCCGGGTCCCGGAGAAGAGAAAGGAAGCGTCCCATGGAGCCTGAGGAACTGCAGCGCGTCTGCGAGGCAATTCTCTTTGCGGCCGGAGATCCGGTCGAGACCGCGCGGCTGAGCCAGGCCGCCGCCTGCGACCCGGACGAGGTCCGGACGGCGATGCGCGCCCTGGCGGACCGCTATGCCTTTGAGCGGCGGGGGATCCGCATCGTGCATCTGGAGGACAGCTGGCAGATGTGCTCTGCCAATGACCTGGCCGCCTACGTCGCCAAGGCCCTCGAGACCCGCAAGCCGCCCAGGCTCTCCGCCTCCCAGCTGGAGACGCTGACGGTCATCGCCTACTACCAGCCGGCCACGAAGGCGCTGGTGGAGCAAATCCGCGGGGTGGACAGCTCCTATTCCGTCTCCGCCCTGCTCCAGAAAAAGCTGATTGAAGAAAGCGGCAGACTGAACGTCCCCGGCCGCCCCATCGTCTACCGGACCACGCCGGACTTCCTGCGGACCTTCGGCCTGGAGTCTCTGGCGGATCTGCCCGAGATCACGCTGGCAAACTTCGACCGGGAGGCCCTCGCGGCGGAGGCGGAGCAGACGGCCGCCCGGCCGGAAGGGGGAGCGCCATGAAAATCCTTCGGAAGATCGGGAAAATTCTCCTGCTGATCCTGGTGGGGCTGCTTGCGCTGCCGATCCTGCTGCTGGCAGCCGTGATCCTGCTGCTGCTCTCGCCGCTGCCGGTCGGCGCCCGCTTCCGCTACAACGGGGAGGTGCAGCTTCGGCTGATGATCGCCTGCTTCCACAAGACGATCCTGCCGAAGAAGCCGAAGACCCGCAAGCAGCTGGAGAAGGAAAAAGTTAAAAAAGCGAAAAAGGCCGAGAAAAAGGCCGCGAAGAAGGCCGAGAAAAAGAAAAAGAAGCAGGCGCAGAGCCTGATCTCCAAGCCCCCGGAGCCGCCGAAACCGAAGCAGCCGCTCCGCGACCGGATCGAGGGCCTTCTGCCCTGGGCGAAGCTGGGCGTCCGGTTCGTCAGGGAATTCTTCGGCCGTAGGCTCTGCATCAAAAAGCTGAACATCCGGGCAGCTCTGGCCGGCGGCGATCCTGCGAAGCTGGCGCTGACCAACGCAAAGGCCTGGCAGGCCATCGGTCTTGTGATCCCGGCCCTCGAGCAGGGCTTCCGGATCAAAGAAAAGCGGATTTCGGTCTACCCGGACTTCGCCGCGGACAAGACCGAAGTGGAGGCGGACGCCTGGATCCGTCTGCGGATCGGCGGCGTCCTGCTGACGCTCCTGCGCTGCGGCTTCAAGGCCCTGGGCATCCTGATCCGCGGCAAACTCAGCGGAAAGAAAAAGGAACCGGAACAGAGTCCGGAGGAACAAGAGAACCCGCAGCTTCCCGCGGCGGAGGATTCCGGGCGGGAGATCGCATAAACCAGAATTGCTATGAAAGGCGGCTGAACCATGAATATCTATGAAATGCTCACCTCTTCTCTGGAAAAGATCCAAAAAATCGTCGATGTGAATTCCGTCATTGGCAAGCCGATCACCGTGGGCGAGGATGTCACGATCATCCCGATCACCAAGGTTCACATCGGAATGGGCGGCGGCGGCACGGATTTTGCCACGAAGAACGCCCTCGCCTCCAAGAAGGACCCCTTCGGCGGCGGCGTCGGCGCCGGCGTCAGCGTGGATCCGATCTGCTTCCTGGTGATCCAGGGCAAGAGCGTGCGGATGCTGCCCGTCGCGGAGCCCGCCAGCACCACGGTGGACCGCGTCGTGGAGCAGGCGCCGGACCTGATGGACAAGGTCGCGGACTTCCTCGACAGCCGCAAGGCAAAAGCCGAAGCCGATCCTGAAAAATAAGGAAACATAGTTTTTTCGCCGCCGGGAATGATAATTCCGGTGATGAAAAATGAAATGTTTGATTCGGCTTGTCGCACTTGCGGCAATCCTGACGCTGCGCGCCCCGTCCGCCCCGGCGACCTCCGCCCGCTGCGCCGTTGTGATGGACGCTGCGTCCGGGGAAATCCTCTATGAGTCGCGGGCGGATGAAAAAAACCTGATTGCCTCCACGACCAAGATCATGACCGGTTATCTGGCCTGCAGACTGGTCAATCTGGACGCGGAGATCGAGATCCCGCCCGAGGCCGTCGGGGTGGAGGGCTCGTCCCTCTATCTGAAGGCGGGGGAGCGGCTGACCGGGGACGCCCTGCTGTATGGGATGCTGCTCCATTCCGGCAACGACGCCGCCACCGCTCTGGCAATCGCCGGAGCCGGCAGCGAGGCCGACTTTGTGGCCTGCATGAACCGGGAGGCGGAGGCCCTCGGTCTGACGAATACCAGCTTTGCCAATCCCCACGGCTTGGATGACGAGAACAATTACAGCACGGCCCGGGATCTGGCGGTCCTGACCGCGGCTGCACTGCGGGACGAGATTTTCCGCCGCGTTGTCTCCACCCGGACGAAAACCATCGGCGGACGCGTCCTGACCAACCATAACAAGCTGCTGTGGACCTGCGAGGGCTGCATCGGCGTGAAGACCGGTTATACCAAGGCCGCGGGCCGGATCCTGGTCAGCGCGGCGGAGCGGGATGGGCGCACGCTGATCTGCGTGACGATCCACGACCCCAACGACTGGACCGACCACAAGGCCCTCTACGACTGGGCCTTCGCCCGGTACGAAGCCCGCAGCGCCCCAAAGCCTTCCCCTTGAGGGGAAGGTGGCATCGGGCGTCTCACGGAAGCC
>CAMOLY010000007.1 GCA_946619065.1 uncultured Clostridia bacterium
TGAACGGGAATTTGGCCGTGAAGGTCTGTGGCACGACCAAGAGTTCAATTACAACGCTGAGCAGGACCGGATCGCAAACGATTGGCGTGAACGGGAATTTGGCCGTGAAGGTCTGTGGCACGACCAAGAGTTCAATTACAACACGGGCAGAGACAGCAGGGAAGACGGCTGGCAGCAGGCCATGACCTGGCTGCAGGCCGGGATCGTGCCCGACGCCTCCGTGCTGCAGGCCGCTGGGATCTCCGCGGCGGACGCGCAGCGGCTGGCGAGCTACTACAGTCGCGCAAACGCCGGGAGCTACGTGGGAAGCAGCTCCGGCGGAAGGTCGAGCGGCAGGAGAAGCAGCTCCGGACGGACGAGCACGGGGAGCACGGGGAGCACCGGAAGCACGGGGAACACCGCGGCCGCAGCTTCCAGCGCCGGACTTACAGGCGCCCTCACCGGCGTTACCGGCGCCGTTGCCGGCGGCAATGGAAACGGGAGCGGGATCGGATCGAACAGTTGGATCGACTCTTACGCGAAACAATATGCTCGTCTTGTGAACAACCATAAGAATCCTCAAGATGTGTTTGACGCCATAGTAGGAGAGTACGTAAAGGAGCACGGCAAAATTAACGACTCCGCGATTCAAATTTTGTGGGGTAAGATCCAGCAGCAGGTTGCAAACGCTGGCTACATCCGGGGCAACCAAAACGCCTATGAGGGAGAAATGCCATGACGGAATATGAACGTCGGTTGAGAAAAACCAAAGAAAACCAGGAAAAGAAAAAGGAAGAGGAAGAAAAAAAGAAGCAAGAAGAAGAGGCAAGACGGTATTCGAGCGCTTCCCAAGATGTGCAGCGTAGATTGAAGGCAAGGGAAGAGGCGACGAAGCCGTACACCGTGCAGGGGGCGAGCAGGCGGAGCGCCTATCAGAACCGCACGGAATCCCTGATGAACGACGTCGCTGCGGCGGAACCCTCGACGCGGAGGGACATTGAGCGGTACAAGGCTGTTGAGGACGCGAAGTACAGCATCCAAATGAACAACCGCGGCGTCCGGAACAGAGACCAATCCATGGTAAACCGGAGCGTGAAGGGATACGAGGAGTCCTATAACCGGTGGATGAAGGTCTATGACGCCAACAAGGGGACGGCGGCGGTCGATCCGAAGACCGAACGGCAGGGACAGCTCCGGGCCCAGGCGCAGAAGATCCAGCGGTACACCGACACCGGGACCGGCGGGAAGGACGCCAGGGAAGACGACAAGAGATGGGCCGGGGTCACGTCGGAGCTGAAGCGCCTGGGACGGCAGCAGCGGAACGTGGATACGCCGGGGGCGAAGCGGACCTGGGCGGAGGAAAACAGACCGGACGAGGTCCGGTCCAGGTACCAGGACCTGTACGACAAGACGTTCAGGCGGGACGAGCCGGAGCAGAAGGCGCAGACGGTCTCTGAACGATACACCGCCGCCAACGGGCAGCTCCGGGCCGCAGAGCGGGACGCCTACTACTGGGAACAGGCCGCGAAGGACGCGGCCTGGTTCGGCGACGAGCAGCGCTTCACGCGGTCCCTGCCGCACATCACGGAGAGCGGCAGGCGGGCACAGGGCGCTCTGGCGCAGTTTCGGGCGGCATCCGACGAGATGGCCGGGGCCGTCCGGGAGCAGGACGAGGCGCTGAAGCAGGGGGATCTGGCCACCTGGTACGCGCGGAATCTCTCGGACGATGAGATCCGACGCAGGCTGGAGGAGGAGCAGAAGCCTATCTCGGTGACGGACAAGGACCGAGCAGAGAATCCGGGGCTGTATCCGGATGCTGCGTTCCGGACCATGCCGCGGCAGGCCAGCTTCGATCCGACGATGACGGCAGGCGGCGAGGAGCCGGGAAACCGGTTCTATATGACCGAGGAGGAGAAGCAGCTGACGGAGCAGTCTGACCGCTATCTGCTGCAGCAGAAGGTTGACGACCGGGAGGTTCAGGTCACGGCCCTGCAGCGGGCGCTGGAGAGCCATCACGTGAACGATCTGGAGGACAGAATCTCCTGGCACGCCGGGCGCGGTGAGCTGCCGGAAATGGCGCGGGCCGGACGAGAGGCAATGGCGCGGGACGCTTCCGGAGAGGGCGCGGCCGGCTACGCGCCGACCTTTGAGGATCTGGCAAACGGAACCGTGTCCGCGGAGGCAATGGCGCAGGGCAAAGCGTCGAGCGCGCTTGCGACGGTCACGCGGAATCTGATGAAATGCACGGACCAGCAGAAGGACTACGTCTACGCCATGTACGCCATCGATCCGCAGAGCGCGGTCGAGCTGTCGCAGAAATACTACGACGACGCGATGGACGAATACTACGCCAGGTTCTACCGGTGGGCGAGCTCAGACAAGGGCTGGCAGGGCGGCAGGCGCGCCGTTGCAGCCCTGCTGGGGACCGGCGCGAAGCTGCTCTCCGGTCTGGATCCATTCGGAGACTCCGGCCAGGATCTGAGCCGGACCGGCGAAGCGTTCATTTCCGGCGGCGCGGCATCCGCATCCAGGAACGGCATCTTCGGCATCGAGGCGCTGGGCGGCGACGAGAGCCCGATCAGCGGGGCGGTCCCGTTTATCGGACGCGGCAATGCCGGAGAGGCGTATCAGCTGGGCGCTTCGATCCTGGAAAGCGCAGCAATCGCGGCGCCGGCAATGCTCGCCGGACGCTACGACACGGCGGCGGCAAAGGTGGCGAGCCTGATCGGCACGACGCTGATGGGCTCCAGCGCGGCAGCGGACGACTACCGCGAATGCATTAATCTGGGCATGTCGGACAGTCAGGCAAAGTGGCACGCGACCGCGGCAGGCGTCGCGGAGGCGGCATTTGAGTACGTTTCGCTGGATAAGCTGATCGATCCGGAGAACATCCGGCACGGTCTGCTCCGCATGCTGACGCAGGGCGGCATCGAGGCCAGCGAGGAGGTCTGCACGACCATCGCCAACCGAATCAGCGACACCCTGATCGCGGACTTCTACGGGACGCAGAACGCAATCGAGCGGGAGGCGCTGGAATACCAGCTCCACGGCATGAGCGCCGAGGAGGCGGAGCAGAAGGCCCGGAACCAGTGGCTGGCCGGGCTGATGATGGACGGGCTTGGCGGTCTGTTCAGCGGCATCATCATGGGCGGCGGTTCGGACGTGCTGCAGAGGGGGCTCTCCCGAGTCAACAGCGCCGTGGACACCGCGGCGGAAAACTACGGCAGCGGATCTCTGCTCCAGCTGGAGACGGCAGGATATACCAACGCCGACACGCTGGACGCGCTTACTGGCTACGCGCTGGCGAACAACATCGACGTCAAGGCACTGATGGACGCGCAGGCGAAGGCCGCGGTTAGTGATCAGGGGGCAGTGGTCAGTGTTCAGGAGACGCAGGGCGCAGAGACAGGCAATAGTCAAGAGGCAATAGGCAATAGTGGACGAGAGACGACGGACCGGGCGGAAGACGGGACGCCCCTCATCCGTCAGCCCGAGGGGCTGACACCTTCCCCCGAGGGGGAAGGCTTTGGGACGGAGACGCGGAGGACGCGGGCCGTCGAGGACGCCGGCCCCTACGAGGAGAGGAACGCCGAGAGAGATGCTACCGAAGCGGCAGCCGATAACGGCGAGAAGCCGCAGCTGTCCAGGCGGGAGCTGCGGAGAGCCGGGAAAGTGCGGTCGCAGATCGTGGAATCGATCGCGGCACATTTCGAGGGAAAGACGGCGGCGGAGCAGGCCGCGGCCTACGACAGCCTGGTGGAGACCTACGGCAGCGGGATCGAGGCGGTGGCCTCCGAGGCGCTGTACAACACAGCCCGGCGGAACATGCAGAGCGTTAAAAACGTCCCGACGCTGGAGCAGCAGCACGGGACGGACGCGGAGGCGTTCTGGTCCGAGACCGCGAGGAACGCCGTGGAGCGGGCCTACCGCGACACGCAGACCGGGATCATGCGAGCAACCGGAGACACCACCGAGAGCAGCGTGCGGTCGCTGAGAGACGCCAGCCGCCGGGCCGGGGACGGCATCACGCTGCAGGCAGAGGTCACCGACAAGGACGGCGGCACGCGAACGGTGGACATCAAGGGCTGGAACCAGAACGGGACCAAGGTCGTGCTGCAGGACGGCACCCAGGCGGACGTGGACAGTCTGCAGGCGGACGCGGCCACCAAGGACCTCTTGGAGGCCATGCAGAACGCGAAGTTCGGGGCATACGCGGACGAGGCGTTTCAGACGTTCCTCTCCTCCGGAGCCGGGCAGAGTCTGGCGGACGGACACAGCTGGATCGCTGGCTATCGCGCCGCCTTCGGTGTGGGCGAGGTCCGGGGAAACGTCACCAACGCGGTCCGGCAGGCCGCACGGTACGGCGTGGACATGGAGACCGCCGCGGCGGCGTATTACAACGGCGTGAAGGCCACGGACGCGGACACGGTCCGGCGGACGGGCATCGTGCAGCGGGCCATACAGAAGGCCGGGAAGGCCGGCGTCTCCGGGAAGACCGCCGTGATCGACAACAGCCGCATCACCTGGGACGAGCTGAGCCGGGAGCAGAAGGACCAGAAGAAGTTCCTGGACAAGGTGGCCCAGGCCTACGGCGTGGACGTGGTCTGGTTCGACAGCGCCCAGGACGGGAAGCTGGGTGCCATGCAGGGCAAGTACCAGGACGGCGCGGTCTGGCTGGACGTGAACGCGGGCAAGAATTCCGTCAGCGACGCGGCGGTGGCCATCGTTGGCACCATGAGCCACGAGATGACCCACATGATGCAGGACTATTCCCCGGAGCTCTACCAGGAGTATCGGAATTATTCGCTGGACTCCATCCGGGATCAGGTGGGCGAGGACGGGCTGGAACGGCTGATCCAGGACCGGATCGACAACCGGAACAGGAACATCGAGAAGGGCGAAACCGACAGCAGCGGCAAGCCCCTGAAGGAGATGAGCCGGGAGGAGGCCATCGACGAGGTGGTGGCCCGGTTCTCGGAGCGGATCTTCAGCCGGGAGGAGTCCATGCAGACCCGACTGCGGGATCTGCAAGAGAACCACAAGGGCCTGTGGCAGAAGATCAAGGACTTCTTTAAGGGCTGGCTGGACCGGGTGCGGAAGATGCTGCAGCAGGACACCGGCTTTACCAAGAAGGAGCTGCAGATCTGGGACAGGCTCTCCGACGAGATCCAAAAGCGGCTGGCCACCATGTGGGGCGAGGGCGCCGCGGACATGGCCCGGAACCTGGACCTGACCGAGGGCGTGAAGCTGTCGGAGGTCCGGGGAACAGAAAACGCCGCCACAGAGGGCGGCGAAGGGCAGCTCGCGGAGCGGGACAACGCGACTGATAATATCGCGATTACAAGAGAAGATATAGCCGAATTGCGATCCGTCGGAAGAAAAAGCGTGAACCAGTTTTCAAGCGAAGATCTCCAAAAGGCGGCAAAGTGGGCGCACAGATATTACGCGGAAATCGGGAACAAATCGCCGTTTTTCCGAGCGTGGTTCGGAGACTGGAGAACGCAATCCACGCAAGCGGCAGAAATTGCAGTTATTCCTCCGTATACGCAGAGCAATGAATCGCGGAGAGAAAAACGCGGGACGTACAAAAATAACGACACGGCATGGATGATTCGGGTATCAAGAGAGGGCGAGAGTAACACGATTTCCCATGCCGGCGCAGAAAAACGGTCTGAGTTCGGGCTGTCTGGGATTGACAATCTGATCCGGAATGCCGTTCTTCTTGACACTGAGGTTCACGAACATCACAGTAACAACGCGAAAAATGACGGCATTGCGTTTGACCATCGGCTTTACAGCCTGGGATGGACTACGCGGGATGCGCTGGGGCTCTATCGTATAACGGTTGAAGACTATTTCCAGAGCGAAAAGCAGCCGACCAACAAGAGGTTCCACAACCTCAAATACATAGAAAAAGTAGCCGATGTCCCGGCTGACGCACTTTCGGGAATTACCCGCAGCGGCGGCTCAACAATGGGAGTTACGACTACTAATTACACTATAGCAGAGCTATATGATCTTGTCAAGACGTACGATGAAGATTTTAATGCTGGACGTCCTGCAAGCAAGGTTGTGAATGCTGACGGCACGCCGAAGATCATGTACCGCGGCGACGCTTCGGAGTTCTTTGTGTTTGACAGAAAGAAGGCCAGAGGATCCGGTGCCTATGGCGGAGGATTCTATTTCACGGACAGCCCCAGCCATGCCGGGCAGTACGGAACGACGAGGCAGTTTTATCTTAGCATCCAGAGCCCCTTGCAGTTCGAGCAGCACAAAATTACCCGGACGCAAATGCGAAACTTCCTGGAAGCTGTTGCCGAAAACGAGGATTACGGTCTGGATAATTACGGCTACGGCTCAACGGTTGATTCTGTTCTGAAAAGCGTGTGGGGCAAGGGCGACCTCGAAATGCTCCAGGACGTCAGCGCGTCTGCGGTTGGAGACCTGGTGGAGGCTGTGGAGCTGTTCAACGAAGTCAACGGAACGCACTACGACGGGATTATCGCACCGACAGAGACTGTTGTGTTTGATTCCAGGCAGATCAAATCAGCAACCGACAACGTGGGAATCTTTGACCGAAACAATCCGGATGTCCGCTACTCCGAGCGCGAGGCGGATATGCCGTCGGACGCGGAGCTGGTGATGGGCATGGACGAGAAGGACGCGACTACGCCGGAGGGCAAGGCGCTGATCCGGGAGGTCCAGGCCAAGCAGAAGCAGATTGAGACGCTGCGGGAGAAGCTGGCGGAAGCGAAGCGGCAGCTCACCACCACCAAACGGGCGCTGAACACGAAGGGCATCGGGAACGTGGCCGGGAACGTGATCCGGGACTTCGGCATCTCCGACGCCGGAGGCAAGAACATCAAGCAGCAGGCCACCGAGATCCTGACCGACGTCTACCAGAAGGCCCTGGACCAGATCGACAGCGGCGCCGCGGCTGCGGAGGCCTGGGAGACGGTCTACAACGGAGCGGTGGAGGCCGCAAACCTCCTGATCGACCAGGGCCGCTACACCGAAAACAACAACGGCAGATGGACCAACGTGCCCTACTCCCGTTACATCGGCGAGAACCGGCAGATGGTCATCGACCAGATGGTCTCCGAGGCGGCGGTGGACTTTTCGCGGAACCGTTACCGCGGACCCATTCAGGAGACCGCGGCGGACCGGCTGGTGGCCAGGACCGAAAAGCGGATGCAGGGCAAGCTCGACGAGACCAAGGCGAAAAACGCAGAGCTGAAGGCCGAGAACGAACGGCTGGAACAGGACATCACCTTCCTGAAGGACCAGGCGGACGGCGCACGGTTTGTAGCCGGAAACCTGTATGACCAGGTCAAGGACCTGCGGCAGGAGCTGAAGGACAACCGAAAGCTGACCGCACAGGAGCGGAAGACCGTGCAGAAGAAGATCGACGGTCTGAACAGGCAGATCGAGGCCAAGAAGGCCGAGGCTGCAGCCTGGCGAGACCGGGCAAACCGGAACGCATCCCTTCTGAAATCTGCGCTGGAGTCCAAGAGCAGAGACATTCAGACGGTAAAGGACGAGAGTCAGCGGCAGGTGGACCGGGCCGTGGCGGAGAAGGAGGCCGTCGTCCGGAAGCTGGAAGCCCAGATCGAGCGGGAGCAGCGGATTCTGGCGGGAAAGCTGAAGCCGCCGGCGATGCAGAAGATGCTGAAGGACGCCAGGGAGACCGCGGCCGCGGAGATGCAGGAGCGGAAAAACGCGCAGATCCAGCGGATGCGGGAGGGCCGGAAGGCTTCGGAACTTCGGAACCGGATCAAGAACCTGTCAGACGAGATGAAGCGGCGGATGACCAGGCCGACGGACGGGGCTTATGTGCCCGCGTCGCTGTATGGCTCCATGACGAAGCTGGCGGACGTGCTGGACACCGTGCTGGCCCCGAATCCGGGCACCAAGGCGGAAACCAGATACAGGTCCATGATGGACGCGATCCACAGTCTGGCCAACGAGTACGACGGGATCAAGGACATTGACGACTACGCCTATTCCTCCGAGTTCGATCAGGAAATCCGGGATCAGATCTCCGAGCTGGAGCGTGTGCTGAACAAGGACCGCAGCTGGGCGGACGAGCTCACCGGCGACGGAAAGCACGTCGGGGATCTGAAGGTGCAGGAGCTGCAGCAGGTATTTGACATCCTGCGGCAGATCAACCAGACCATGAAGAACGCCACCAAGCTGATGAGCAATCAGAAGCTGGGCAGCCTGCATGACGCCATGCGGAGCATTGCAGACCAGCAGGCTGGGCTCCGTTCGAGAAACGCCTCCAGCCGGTTCACGCGGGGCTGGAGAAACTGGCGGCTTGACACGATGAGCACCATGCGGGCCGTGGAGAAGATGTCCGACTGGGACCGCAGCGCGGCGCTGTATCAGCTCATGCATGGCATTGAGCAGGGCGTGGTCGACTCCGACACCTGGATGATGCAATACAACAAGCGTATGGAGACGCTCAAGACCGGAAAGAACGAGTTGGAATACCGGCAGGCCCTGTCTAAAAAGCTGGACTACGGCGTGAAGGACACCAAGGACGGAATCCCGGTCATGATGACCAAGATGCAGGCACTGCAGATCCTGATGACCGCCGAGCGCGAAGGGGCCAACGACAAGCTGGTCCACCTGCAGAAGGGCGGCGCGGAGATCCGGGACGCCGTCAAGATCCAGGAGGGCAAGGCGGCAAAGGCCACCAGTTACCACATCGACGTCACGCCGGAGCTGATCCAGAAGATCCGCGACAGCCTGACCGAATGGGACAAGCAGTACATGATGGCGGTGCACGACTACTTCAAGACCGAGAGCCGGGAGATGAACAAGATCCTGTACAGTCTGAAAAACCGGGTGCTGGAGACAGAGGAAGCCTACGTGCCCTACATCGTGGACAGCAACTATCTGGAAACCAAGCTGGACAGCGCGGACGCGGCGATGAACATGTGGGTCAAGACGCCCGGCTCCACCAACGCGCTGAAGACGAAGGCGAGCCAGCCCGTGATCATCGACGGCATGGATACCGTGATGGCAAAGCACGTCCGGGAGAGCGCCGACTACATCGGTCTGGCGCTGCCGATCCGGGACTTCTCCAAGGTCTACAACGGAATGCTGTCCCAGGGCGAGGGCGAGATCGCGCTGCCAGTCAAGAAGACCATCGCCGACAACTGGGGCGACAAGGGCGCAAAGCTGCTGACAGACGCCGTGCTGGACGTGCAGGGCAGCTCCCGCGTGGGAAGCTACAACACGTTCATTGCCGCGTCTCTGAACAAGCTGCAGAGCGGCTTCGTGAAGTCCGCCCTGCTGATCAACCCGTCGGTCACCATCAAGCAGGCCGCGTCCTACATCGCGGCAGAGAGCGTGCTGAGTCATCGTGCGCTGATTGCGGGCAACCGTCCGCTGTTCACCGGGCAGGACGCAAGCCACAGCCCGTCTCTGATCGCTCAGATCTTCGCCGCTCCCAGTGGGAGCACGGCGACAAGGATCTACAACGAGATCGACGAGCATACGTCCATGCACTACGTCAGACGGCAGGGCATGAGCTACACCGAGCTGGCCAACGAGGCCAACCGGCAGGGCTGGCTCAAGCGGAACACCGGCATGATGGGGGCGAAGATGGAGCAGAATGCCGCCGGACATTTCGTGCGGAAGGCCGGACAGGTGCTGAACCCCGTCCAGTGGATCCAGCGCATGGACGTGGCGACCACCGCGGCACTGTGGGTGGCCTGCAAAGAGCAGGCGAAGATAGACGGCATGGAGGTCGGATCGAGCGAATTCTGGCAGCACACTACGGAGCTCTACGAGCAGGCGCTTCGTGAGACGCAGCCCATGTACGACAACCTTCACCGCACAAACATGCAGAAGGAGAAAACCGGGCTGATGCAGTTCCTGTTCCCATTCCGCACGGTGCCCGTGCAGAACCACGGACAGATCGCCGCGTCCTTTGACGCGATGCTGGCCGCGAAGGGCAAGGGCAAGGAGGTGCAGGGCGAGGCCGTCAAACACTTCATCAAGACCGTCTGGGCGCAGACCGAGAGCGCCGTCGTCTTCTCCGTGATGACCTTCCTGGCGGCGGGCCTGAAGCGGAAAACCAAAAATTACCGGGACGAGGACGACGAGATCAGCCCGGAGAGCATCCTGAAGGGCATTCTGAACGACGCGGGCGGCGTCTGGCTTTCCAACATCATGCCGATGACCGGCTCCGAGCTCTGGAGCTGGGGCAGCAAGGCGATCAACTCGCTGAAGGGCGTGCCGAACGGCTACACCTTCGACACCTTCTCCGTGGGCGTGGTGGACATGCTGAACGATCTGTCCGACGCAGCGGACCGGATGTTCAAGGCCATCGGCAAGGCGGCCCGCGGCGAAATCTCCTTCAAGGAATTCTCCGAGACCGGAGACGACTTCCTGGCGACCTTTGCCAAGCTCGCAGGCATCCCCGCGACGACGATTAAGACCTACGCGGAGGGCCTGTGGGGCGACGTGCAGGACATCCGAGAGGGTCGGATCCCCGCCTACAACGACGACGCCGTGGAGCGGAAAAACTCCACCAACGCCAGACGGTTCACCAAGGCCTGGAACGCCAAGGACGAGGCCAAGATGAACGCGGTGCTGGAGGAGATGTTCGGATCCATGGTCCGGACCAGCGACGAGGCGCAGAGTGCGAGAAACGCCCTGTCTGCGGCGGCGAAAGAGGCATACCAGAACGGAAAGATGGATCTGGAAGAGTATGTGGAATATCTGGAGAAGACCGAGGCCTTCACGTCGAAGGGCATCACAACCAGGGTTTCGACCATGCTCAAGGAGGACTTTATAGCCGGAAAGCGGACAGCGGAAGAAACGGTGGAGCTTCTGGTCAAGTACAAGGACTACAAGGGCAACCCGGAACAGAAAGCCTGGGCGGCTGTGAAAGAATGGGCCGCAAAAGCTGAGCACGACGACGAAGATGACTACGACTGGAACCAGTACGACGAGCTCAAGGCCGCGATCGCCGCGGGCGAGGGCGTCCAGGACGAGATCCAGGAGCTGAAGGACCACGGCTACACGCAGAAGCAGATCAACGACGCGCTGAAGAAGAGCATTCAGGAAGCGTTCACAGCCGGGAATTACACCGAGGGCGAAGCAATTGACGCATTGGTCAGGTACGGCGTGACATACTCGCAGAACGGAAAGACCGTGGCCTACGACCAGGACAAGGGCTGGCAGACGGTCCGGGAGTGGACCGCAAAGGCCGGGCATGAGGAGGACGAGGACTTTTCCTACTCCGTGTATGACAACCTTCGCAGCGCCGTCGCGGCCGGGAAGGGCATCGACGCGGCGATGAAGGAGCTGACGGACCACGGCGTGAAGGAAGCCGACGTGAATGATGAACTCAACAAGACCGTCATGAAGCTGTACACCGAGGGGGCTATCACCGAGAAGACGGCCATCGGGCTGCTGACCAAGTACCACACGGTGACGAAGGACAAGAAGACCCGGCCGCAGACGGCGGATGAGGCCTGGGCGGCGCTGCAAAAGGCAAGCGCAGAGGCTGCGCACGCGGACGATGAGGACTACTCCTATTCCAAGTACGACGACATCGACGCGGCGCTGGACAAGAACGGAGACATCTCCAATCTGGTCAAGCAGCTGACGGACCACGGGGAAAAGCCGGCGAATATAACGAATCACGTCAAGGGCTATCTGATTGACCGCTATGTGGCCGGGAAGACGTCGGAATCGGCGCTGAAAAACCAGCTCAGCCGCTACTGCGGGATCACCAAGACCGACGAGGTCGCGGGCATCCTGAAGGACGCAAACTGCGAGAAAGACTGCGGCTACGGCTTCGGCGAGATCAAGAACGCATACGGCCGCGGGGATCTGAGCGAGGCAACCGCGAAGAAAATGCTCCGGAAATACGGAGGTCTAACCGACAGCGGCGCAGAGCACCGGATCGGGTTCTGGGACTACTGCAGGAAGAATCCGGACACCAGCATCTCGGCGCAGGGCTGGGACTCATACTACGAGAAGACGCTGCCGAACATCGGCGGCACGCTGAGCGGACGCGGCATGAAACAGAGCAGCTTCGCACAGTATTTGGAAAAGCGCGCGCAGCTGGAAATCACGGATCTGGACGGCGACGGGAAGAAGGACAACAAGGAATACATCGTCAACCTGATCGCAAGCCTGAATCTCTCTTCCGCGGAAAAGGACATGCTCTACTACTACAACAACTACGGCGCACGAGACCTCTGGAAAACGCCCTGGCATTGATCCAGGCAGACAAAAGCGGCTCCGGGAAACCGGAGCCGCAAATTTTTTGTGGGTACTTAGAGAAAAAAAGAGGCGTCCGTTAAAATGGCGCTATAAGGGATCGCCCACCTGACGGGCAGGAGGCTTTTATGCTGTATTTCAGACTTTTTGGCAGCAGGCTGTTCGCCCCGGACGGCGGCGGAGACGGAGCAGGCGCAGCTCCCTCCGGCGGGCCGCAGGGTGATGCTGCCGCAACGGGCGATGCAGTTCCGGACGCCGCGGAACAGATCCCGCAGCCGCGCAGACGAGGTAAGCCGAATCCGTTTCAAGACGTGAAGTTCGGCAAGCCGACGCAGGAGGCAGCGGAAGAACCTGCACAGCAGACAGCGCAGGAGCAGGAAACAAGACGATCCATCGAAGAAATCGTGAAGAGCGACGAGTACAAGGACGAGGCGCAGCGATATTTTCAGGGACTTCTTTCTGCCCGACTGAAAGGCCGGGAAGCAAAGGACAGGGAGTACGAAACGCTGTCTCCGGCTCTTGACCGGCTCGCAGATTTCTATGGGGCGCGCGATGAACACGGCAGAATCGACGCCGCCAAGCTGGCAGCGGCCGTGGATCAGGACGACCGTCTGATCGAGGATCGTGCCGCAGAGCGGGGCGTCAGTACCGAAACCGAACGATTTCTGCTGAACCAGGACCGGGAGCTCCGGGACCTTCGGGCACGGGAGCAGCAGCGGCAGCAGGACGAACAGGACCGGATCTGGTACGAGGGCCTGCGCCGACAGGAGGCGCAGATGCAGCAGACCGTGCCGGGCTTCAACCTGGACACGGAGATGCAGAACAAGCAGTTCGCGTTCCTCGTCTCCAACGGCTTCGGCGTGGACTCCGCGTTCAAGGCGGTCCATCACGATGAGATCATGGCCAATCAGGGCGCGTTCATCGCCCAGCAGGCCGCACAAAAAATCGCAAACGCCGTTCAGGCTAACGGCAGAAGGCCGACCGAGAACGGCACAGGAAACAAAACCGCTGCCGGGAACACCAAATGGATCTCCGACCCCGCCAAACTGACGAAGGAAGAGCGGGCGGAGCTCCGCAAGCGTGCGGCACGAGGCGAGGAGATCGTCTGGTAGCCCCGAACCGGCCCAAAACAATGAAAGGAATGAAATAAATGAACATCTTCCGTAATTCCATCAAGGATCTGTTCCGGATCGCCTACGCTCCGGATGCAGGAAACGTGGTCAACACCACCACCGGCGACGTCAACGCCATTACCGGCGCTGCGAATGCCACGGGCGCGATGAGCCCCGGCATGAAGACCTACTACGACACCGAGCTGCTGGAGAACGCCAGACCCCGGCTGATTTTCACCCAGCTGGGCAAGAAACAGTTCCTGCCCAAGAACCACGGCGAGAGCGTGGAGTGGCGCAAGTTTAACACCTTCGAAAAGGCCATGAAGCCCCTGCAGGAGGGCGTCATCCCCACCGGCCAGAGGTTCGGCCAGACCGCCATCAACGTGTCGATCGACCAGCACGGCGACTACACGTCCATCTCCGACCGGCTGAACTATCATCACGTGGACAACGTGATCCTGGGCGCCACCGAGGAGATGGGCGCGGCCGGCGGCGAGACCGCCGACACCCTGGTCCGCAACGAGCTGTGCACCGGCACCTCCGTGATCTACGCGGACACCCTGAACAGCTCCGGTGTCCCCACCGGCACGCCCACCAGCAGAGGCGGCATGGCCGCGGACAACAACCGCCTGACCCCCGACATGGTCAACAAGGCGGCCACCTTCCTGAAGAAGCAGAAGGCGCCGACCTTCGAGGGCGGCAAGTATGTGGCCGTCATCCATCCCTCCGCCACCTACGACCTGCGGTCCTCTCCCGAATGGATCGAGGCTCACAAGTACGCGGCCACCCGCGAGATCTTCGAGGGCGAGATCGGCGAGCTGCACGGCGTGCGCTTCGTGGAGACCACCACGGCGCCCATCTTCAAGGGCGAGAGCCTGTTCTCCAGCTCGCAGCAGTACCTGTCCTACTCCGCCTACTCCGGCAGCGACACCACCGCTTCCGCCCAGTTCGGCGTGACCTCCGCCTACAAGATCACCCTGTCCGAGACGCTGACCGACGCGATTGCCGAGGCCCTGGTTGGCCGCAAGATCCTGGTCTACGACGCCTCCGCCACCGCGATGGCCGAGACGCTGGAGATCGTCGGCGCGACCAAGACCGGCAAATACATCTGGGTGGACAAGGCGCCCGCCACGACCCTGGCTTCCGGCGACCTGTTCTACCCCGGCGAGGGCGGTGCGGACACCACCAACGGCGCGTTCGCCGTGTACGGAACCCTGTTCTTCGGCAAGGACGCCTTCGGCGTCGTGGATCCCGAGGGCATGGGCATGGAGATGATCATCAAGGACGCCTCCCAGATCGGCGGCCCGCTGAACCAGTTCAGCACCGTCGGCTACAAGTTCGAGACTGCAACGAAGATCCTGTACCAGGAGCGCATGGTCAGAGTGGAATCCTGCTCTGCCTACTCGCTGGTGGACGACGCCAACTAAAGGAGGGAATCAGTCGTGGCCGAAAAAGCTATCAAGGAACAGCCCTATAACCCGATGACCGATCTGGTCACCGTCACCCTGCCGCGTGCGACCGGAAAGGAAGAGACGGAGCTGTTTGTCGCGCTCAACGGCAAGGGGTACATCATCAAGAAGGGGATCCCTGTGCGCGTGCCGCGGCCTGTCGCGGACATCATCGAGGAGAGCGAGCGCCGCAGGCGGCGCCAGGATGCATTCCGCGAAAGCCTGCGGGCCCGCTGAACCGTAACCGATGGGGCCGGGAGACCGGCCCCTTTTCAGGAGGTAATCATGGAAATGAAACGAATTGTCAGCGTGCTGGGCGACGACAGGGGGCGCGTGGTTTCCGCGCGGGAGATCAGCAAGCTGCCTGCGCTGACGAATCCGGCGGCTGCGGGGGACGTGCTGCTCGGCAAGGAATATCTCAACGGAGCCGGCGCAAAGCAGATCGGGGAGCTCGTCGTCAAGAGCGGCTACGAGCTGCTGGGGAGCGGGACCTACACCTGGGCCGGCGGCAGCCAGACCCTCACGATCCCGATCTCATTCACCGGGACGCCGAAAATGTTCGGCCTGATTGCCGACGAGCCAATCGCCGACACTGCGCAGATGGTGTCCGTCTGCAAGCTGGCCGGCAGCGGTCTGCTGCCGGATGTGCTCCACAGCCCGGACCAGAGAGATTTTTTCGTGACCGGCTGGGGACAGGGGGCGGACAACGCTGTCGTTCATGAGGTGGTCAGTCTTGGGGATCCCAAGATGAGTGCGACTCAGATGGTTTGCACAAAATTCTCCGAAACCTATCCCTGGAAAGCCAACACCTACAGCTGGTATATCTGGGGTGAGAATTCCGGGAGGTGAAGGAATGAAGGACTTTTACAAATTCATCGTGAGCGGCTATCTGGAGGGCGTCGGCACCAACGGCGGCGACGACGTGGACGCGATCACGGAATCGGAATTCGACGCGCTGAAAGCGCTGATTCAGTCGAAACCGGAGGCCCCGGACGGCTATGTGTACCGGCTCAGGGCGGACACGCTGGAGTGGGAGCTGACCGAGGCAGACGCGACCGGAGCGGAGGTGTGACCATGGACCCTGTCACACTGATTTCCATCATTGCGGCAATCGCAGGCGTGGTGTTCGGGATCACGACGCTGGCCCGGAATCGGCGGCAGGACAGCACCGAGGCCGGGGAGCGCAGCGGAGAGATCATGTCCGAGCTGGGCTACATCAAAAGCGGCGTGGACGACGTCAAGCGCAAGCAGGAGAAATCCGACGAGACGATCATGGGCTTTCTGCGGGATCTGACCGCGGTGCAGGAGAGCACGAAACAGGCCCACAAGCGGATCGACGGGCTGGAAGAACGGATCAACGCGAAGTCGTAGAAGGATATGGCCGATGTGGTCATACATTCGTGACTCTACGAGTTCGGCAACTACGGGAAAGGAGAAAACAATGATGAAGAAACGGTTTTGGGTGGCGGCACTGATTCGCGCCATCCGCACAATCGCGCAGACCGCCATTGCCACGATCGGCACCGCGGCGCTGCTCTCGGAGGTCAACTGGCTTGCGGTCGGGTCCGCCTCTGCGCTGGCGGGGATCCTGTCGGTCCTGACCAGCATCTCCACCGGACTTCCGGAAGCCGTGGAGGCGGACGGAGACTGGCTGGATGCGTCCAGGACGATCGAGCTCGCAGACGACGAGGGGGACGACATTACGCCGGAGGAAGCGGCCTGCCATGTGACGGTGCGTAACCCGGCACTGCATCCGGAGGACGGTGAGGACGGATGAAGATCGTCCAGTCGTTTCTGACGAAGAACCCGTGCTGGAAGGCTAACGTGAAGCGTGCGGATGACCGGTACGTGACCTTCCAGGAACGGGGGCCGCTAGGGCTGATGCTCCATTCCGTGGGCTGCGCCCAGCCGGATGCTGGCGTCTTTATCCGCGGATGGAACAAGTCAACCTATTACAACTCGTGCGTCCATGCGATAATTGACGCTAACACGGGAGACGTCCATCAGCTGCTGCAGTGGAACTACCGCGGCTGGCACGGCGGCGGCTCCTGCAACGATACGCACATCGGCGTGGAGATGTGCGAGAGCAAGTACATCAAGTACACCGGCGGCGCCGCGTTCGAGGTTCTGGACAGGACTAAGGCGCGGGCAGACGCGATGCGGGCCTACAACAGCGCCGTGGAGCTGTTCGCCTATCTGTGCGACCTCTATCAGCTGAATCCGGACAAGGACATCCTCTCCCACCGCGAAGGCGGAAAGACGGGAATCGCCACAGGGCACGTTGATCCGGAGCACTACTGGGCAGGGCTGGGGCTGTCCTACTCCATGAACAGCTTCCGGGCGGCGGTCAAGCGCAGGCTGGCCGCGGCCCAGAATGGGCCGGTCTACCTGATCCAGGTCGGGGCGTTCCGGAACAAGACGTATGCGGAGGCATACTTGAGGACGGTTCAGGCGGCGTTTCCCGGCGCGTACATGAAGACAAAGGACAGCGCGTAACGAGAAAAGAACCTGCTTCAGCAGATTTCGGAAAGCGGTTATTATCTGCCATCAATTTGCCATCAAATACATTGATTTCTTTTGATTGAAATTGACAGTTTTTAACTTCAAAGAAAGCAGAGAGAAGCGAACAAAAGGCCCGAAAACCCTTGAATTTACAAGGATTTTCGGGCTTTGGTGGGGGAAGGTGGATTCGAACCACCGAAGGCGGTGCCAGCAGATT
>CAMOLY010000008.1 GCA_946619065.1 uncultured Clostridia bacterium
GCGTGTCCAGAAACACGATCAGCTCCATCGAGACCGGGCAGTTCAACCCCACGGCAAAACTGGCGCTGATCCTCTGCATCGCGCTGGACCAAACCTTTGAAGATCTGTTCTATTTCTGAAAGCAAAACGCACGGCGGAAGAAACAAGCTTCCCGCTGTGCGTTTTCTTCATAGGGGCGCAATCATGCGCCCACAGCGCGAGACGCCCCATTTCTTTGAACGGACCCTGTCCCGCGCCGTGGCAGAAGGGCGCCTATTTGTCAGACTCCGCGCCGGCGCACAGGCCGATCCACTCGCAGTCCCTGCAAACCTCCCGCAGCAGGCCTTGCGCCAGGATCCCGCGCTCGGCGCGCGCGCACAGGTCGCTCCATGCCGCGGTGTCTCCGAAGTGAAGCTGCATGGCCGCTATTGCGCGACCGTCGATCGCCCGGACCTTTGTCTCGGTCTCACAGACGCCACCGTGATTGTTGGGGCATGCCGAGCAGAGCTCGTCACAGCCGTCCGTGAGCGTGACAGCTGCTCCATCGCGGCTCAGCAATTCCAGCGTCTGTCTCATATGCGCGACAAACGCCTCACTGTAGCCCTTTCCCACAAAGAAGTGCGCGCACAGAACGTGGTGCGGTCGGATAATCATGGTTGAAGTGCCTCCTTTTCGTGATGGATCCCCGCGACGCGGCGATAGACCAGGTAGAATGCCGGGATGATCATCGCAACGTTCAACGCCCAACAAAGCGGGTAGGACAGGTAGATCGCCCCGATCGTGCCCCGCGAACGGGCGTAGGTGTAGACCCAGGTAATGCGAAAGCCCACGGAGCAAATCAATGAAATGACGAGCGGAATGCGGGTCTCTCCCAGACCGCGGACGCAGCCGCCGGCCACGTTCATCGCGCCGCAGAGCCCGTAGGCAAGGCACATATAGCGCATGCGGACGCGGGCCGCTTCAATCACAGCGGGGTCCTTGGCGAAGACCCGGCAAAGCCATGGCGAAACCAGATAAAGCGCCACACCGAGCACCTCCGCCATCAAAAACGCGGTCAGGAGGGTAACGCGCCATGTGCGATGTACCCGGGGAAGGTTTCCTGCGCCGTAATTCTGGGATACAAAAACCGCGCTGGCTCCCGCAAGGGCGGAGAACGTCACGGCTACAAGCCCCTCCAGCGTATTGCCGATGGTGTTTCCCGCAATCACCACCGCGTCGAACCGGTTGATGGCGGAGGCGATCACGACGCCGGAAAAGTTCAGGATCATGCCCTCCAGCGCGGATGGGATGCCCAGGGAAAACACGCTGCCCGTCCCGGAGAAAACACGAAGCCGGCAGATCTGCAGCCTCAGCTCGTCCCTCCGCCTGCAGAGATATATCGTCAGCGCGGCGGCGCCGGCAGCCTGGGACAGCACGGTGGCCAGCGCCACACCGAACAGATTCCAGTCGAAGACGATCACGAACAGCAGATTCAGTCCGACGTTCAAAACCGCTGCCCCCAGCGAAAACAGCAGCGGCGGCAGCGATTCTCCCTTTGCCTCCAGCGCTGCCGACAGGAAGACGAGGGTCATGGAAAAGGGCAGACCCGCAAAATAGATGCGGAAGTACAGACTCGCGTCGTCCAGCAGCGCCTCCGGACAGTGAATCAGCCGCAGGATCGGCTTTGCAAACGCGATCAGGAGCGCAGCGGCAGCGGCGCCGAGGGCTGCGCCGGTCAGCGGCAGCGCGTGCAGCAGGCCGGAGATCCGGTCCCGCTCGCCGGAGCCGAAGAGCTGACCCAGCACGATGGTCACGCCGGCGGAAAGCGCGGTGAGCCCGCCCCCCGCCAGCAGGATTATGGAGGAGGAGGCACCGATCGCCGAGATTGCCCCCTCGTGCCCGAACCGCCCGATCACAGCCGTATCCGCCGCGGAAAACAGCATCTGCAGCAGGCCCACCGCCATAACGGGCAGCGAGAACAGCAGCATGTTTTTCAGGATGGGTCCCCGCAGAGGATCCACGTTTCCGAACCTTTGCATATTATTCTTCCGATGCTCCGAGCGCGCCTTCCAACGCAAGAAGCGCTTCTTTTTTGTCAAGCCCTCCGGCGTAACCGGTAAGCTTCCCGCCGGCTCCGACGACCCTGTGGCACGGAATGATGATCGAGATGGGATTCTGCCCGACTGCCTGGCCGACTGCCTGTGCCGACATCTTGGCGGATCCTTTCTGCCTGGCGATAATCTCCGCAATCTCCCCGTATGTCATGGTCTTCCCGTACGGGATCGTCCGCACGATGGCCCAGACAGCCCGCCGGAACGCCGTCGCCCTCAGACAGAGCGGCGGCATAAAGTCCGGCGCTTTCCCGCTGAAGTACAAATTCAGCCACTTTTTTGTTTGCCTGATTACAGAGAGTTCTTCAGCACCGGTGTCTTCCGGCGCATCCGCAGAATGCTTTTCCCCCTCAAACCGCAGCCCGGTCAGCGCCTCGCCGTCGGAAGCGATCGTGATGCCGCCCAGCGGCGAATCATAATATGCGGTGTATTCCATGATGCTCTGTCTTGCAGTCCTTCCGTTCTGAATCCGGTTTGTGCCGGCCGAACTTGTCTCATTTCGGACAAATCATACCATAAAATTGCAGATTTGTCCACCATATAAGGACATGCAAATCTGTTTGGATCCGAACCGATCTTCTTCTGGATTTCAAGGAAGAATGCACACAGAGCGTGTCCGGTGCTTTCGCCCGATACACGCTCCGTTGATGATAACCGCGTACTGTCTGAAAAATCGGTTTTATTCCGCCTGGTCGTCCTTGGGATTGACGTGGATCATCACGTGCTTCACATTCGGGAAGCTTCCCTCCACGGCACCGTGGACCCGTTCGGCGATCCCGTGGGCGTCCAGCAGGGAGATGTCCGCCTCCACCGCGATCTCCAGATCCACGTAGATCCGGTTGCCGAACTGCCGCGTGCGCAGCAGGTCGACCCCTTCGACCCCCTCCTGCGCTTCGATAAAGTCGTGCAGCTTCTGCTCAAAGGCCCCGCTGCAGGAGGTGTCGAGCATTTTGTTCAGCGCGTCCCGGATGATATCATAGGCCACCTTGAGGATCAGAACGCAGATAATCAGGCTGGCGATGGGGTCCATGATGGGAACTCCCAGCTTCGCCATGCCGATGCCGATGAAGGAGCCGATGGAGGAGAAGGCGTCCGAGCGGTGGTGCCAGGCGTCAGCCTTGAAGGCCGCCGAGTCCAGCTTCCTGGCGTAGTGCATCGTGTAGTGGAACATGCCCTCCTTGACGGCGATGGAGACAACGGCCGCGATCAGGGGCAGCAGGGTGGGGACTTCCAGACTGCTTCGCTCCCAAAAGAGCTTGCGCAGTCCTGCCCAGCCGATCCCGAGGCCGGTTCCGGCCAGAATCAGACCCAGAATCAGGGATGCGACGCACTCCAGCCGCTCGTGGCCGTAGGGATGCTCCGCGTCCTCCTGGTGTCTGGAGAGCCGCACGCCGATCCAGGCAATGACGGTCGCAAACACGTCGGAGAGCGAATGCACCGCGTCCGAGACCATGGCCCCGGACCTGCCGAAGATGCCGGCAAACAGCTTGAACGCCGCCAGCAGGACGTTTCCGAATATCCCAACCCGTGAGAGCCGGTTTACAATCTTGTTTTCATTCATAGCGATACCTCCGAAGACAATTCGTGCCTGCTCGGGGGGAAAAAAGAACGCACCCCGGAACATCTTACTGTCCCGCAGATGCGCGTATGCTTCTGCTGCCGCAAATAAACGGCCCGGCTGCGCCCCACTCCGCCGCGGAAAAGGGCTGCCTGCTCAGTTTGTACTGTCGATGGCACAGATTGTGTTGATGCAGTGCAATGAGTTTGCGCCATTATACCATTTTCCAGCCGGCTCTGTCAAGAAAAAAGACTGTGCCTGCGGGACGAGACGGAGCGCTGGGGATTGATTTTGCGTTTTTTCTTCTGCCGGATTGACAGAAGGGGGAACGCTGTGCTATCGTCTTTTCGGAAATGGTCCGCAGAAGCGAACCGGGAAAGGAGATTTCTGATGACTGTCCGCGAGGTAAGATACGGCTAACTGAATACCGGCGCAAACGGGACGGGAGGCGTGTGAGCCCATCGGTTTGGTGCGCCGTCAGAGGGTAACTTTCGGATATATGGCAACCGCAGGATGCAGCCATGAACGGGAGCTGCTTCGCTGCGGTCTTTTTGCGCCCATTTTCAGTTGGTACTTAGAGGAGGGATGTATGATGAAGAAAGAAAAACGGTTCGATCAACTGTTCGCAGGATCAATTCAGTTTGCCCGTAGTGGCCGCTGACCACAGCGGCCATAATCCCCGTAGTTTACCAGTATCAAAAACCTCGCACTCAATACGCAAAGCAAAATGACTGAAAATGGAGGAGATACATTGAAGTTAGAAGATTATGGGATCGTACCCAACACAGAAAACCTGCCCGGGATCCCTGCCCGGATCACGGCGCAGCACAAGGAGCGCTACGAAATCGTCTGCGACCGCGGCATGGCCTATGCCAGACTGAAGACAAAGGAATACTACGGCGGCACAGAGCTGTTTCCCACAACGGGAGACTACGTGATGGTGAATTACCTGGACACCGGCGACAGCCAGATCCTTGCCACCCTGCCCCGGCGGACATACTTTTCCCGCCGCGCGCCGGGTTCGATCCCCACGGAACAGGCCGTCGCCGCAAATTTTGATTTTGTGTTCATTCTGCAGTCGCTGAACGCGAATTTCAACCCGAAGCGGCTGGAGCGCTATCTGACCCTGGCCTGGCAGTCCGGCGCGACGCCGGTGGTTGTGCTGACCAAGGCGGATCTGACGTCGTCCTATCAGGAATACCTCTCCCGGCTGGATACCGTGGCGGCCGGGGTGGTCGTCCATGTGGTCAGCGCCAGCACGGGCTTCGGCCTGGAGGGACTGGAAAAATATATGCAGCCCGGGAAGACCCTGGTCTTCCTCGGCTCCTCCGGCGTAGGCAAGTCCAGCCTGGTCAACGCTCTGGCCGGGGAGACCGTCATGGCTGTGGGCGGCATCCGGGAGGAGGACGCCAAAGGCCGCCACACCACCACCCACCGCCAGCTGATCCGGCTTCCCAGCGGCGTCCTGATCATCGATACCCCGGGAATGCGGGAGCTTGGCATGTGGGAAGCCGCCGAAGGCCTGTCCGACGCCTTCGCGGACGTGGAACGCTTTCTTGGAAAATGCCGGTTTTCCGACTGCAGCCACCAGCGGGAGCCCGGCTGCGCGATTCGCGCTGCCATCGCCGCAGGGGAGCTGGACCTGGCCCGCTGGGAGAGTTGGCAGAAGCTGAACGCGGAATCCGGCGGCCGGGAGGAAATGCTCCGCCGCAAGCGGGAGTGGGCCAAGGGCGTGGCGAAAGATTCCCGGCAGCGGAAGAAGGAAGAACGGTAAGACTGCGCCGTGTCCGGCCGATTTCAAAGGGCCGGATCCAGCCGATACTTCCAGTCCGGCTCCTCTTTCCGGGTTTTCCAGCGCCCGCCGGTGAAATCCGGGAAGGGGACCGGCATGGAGCCCTTCTCGATGGATTCGGCGCTGAGAGCGGAGATCGCCATCCAGGCTGCCGCGTCATAGACATCGATGGGCATCGGCAGGCCCTTGTCCAGAGCCTCAAAAAACGCGTCGATGACCAGGTAATCCATGCCCCCGTGGCCCTGCTCCTTTACGCCGTCCCCGCGGTAGCGCTTCCAGATCGGATGCCGCCACTGCTCGATGTAGTCCTTCCGGTTGCCGAACTGCGGCGCCCAGTTCCATTCCGCGGCGCCGTAGTCCGCCCCGTCCAGAAAGACCGACTGTGTGGCCTCCTCGTAGAAACCCTTCGTCCCCCGGACGCAGAAGCCCCGGCTGTAGTAGCGGGGCAGGGTGGTGTCCAGGGTGATGCAGACGGTGGAGCCGTCGGCGCAGGTGAGCAGGGTTTTCACGATATCCCCCTGGCGAAATACCGTCTGTCCGTACTTCTCCCGCAGCTCGTCGTGATTTTCGATGTAGGCGTGCAGTCCGGCGGCCCGGGAGGCCACAGACACCAGGGAGACAAAACGGTTGCCGTTGTTGATGCGCATCAGCTTTGCGATGGGGCCGATCTCATGGGTTGGATAGTTCTCCCGGTTGCCGGTCAGATATTCCCGGAACCGGTAGTGGCGGTTCTCGTTGCCCCGGGAGACCTCGTCGCGCAGATCGTGCAGATAGCCGCCGTCGCAGTGGACGATGTCACCGAACATACCGTGCCGGACCATGTTCAGCGCCATCAGCTCATATTCTCCGTAGACACAGTTTTCCAGCAGCATAAAGGGCGTCCCGGTCTGCTCCTGGACCTCCACAAGGGTGCGGCAGTCCTCCACGCTGTAGGCCCCGCCTACCTCGATGGCAACGGGCTTTCCGGCCCGCATGGCGCGGATTGCCGCGTCAAAATGGTTTGACCAGGCCGAGAAGACCAGAACCACGTCAACCTCCGGCGCGTCGATGAGAGCCCGATAGTCCTCTGTCAGGACCGCCGGAGCGGGGCGGCCCTTCGCGCGCAGGGCGGCCCCGGCCGCCCGGATCCGGTCGCTGTATACGTCGCAGAGTCCCGTGACGGAGATGTAGTCGAGATCGGACAGCAGGTTTTCCACCCACCAGCCGCCGCGGCAGCCGAGTCCGATCACACCGGTTCGGAATGTTTTCATTGCTGTGCGTCCTCCTCATTGCCAGCCCGGAAGCCCACGGGGACAGAGCCCTCGCGCGACGCGCCCCGGTTCCGGGCGGAAGAATTCTGCGTCCATTATAGAGCACAGCGGCGTTTTTTTCAAGGCTGCGCCACGGACCGGACAGCAATTCTTCTTGCAAATCCGACGGGGATCGGATAAAATGAAAAAAACCGGGGAGAAAAGCGAACGATCTGAAGAAACCGGGGTGTGCCCTATGAATTACAACGCATTGATTGCCTACGTACAGGAAGCCTACGGCGTATCGCCGGAATACCTCTGGGCAGATTATCCGGAAGCATTCATCCTTCGCCGTCCGGACAACCGGAAGTGGTTCGGCGTTGTGATGGATGTGGACCGCGTCAAACTGGGGCTGCCCGGATCGGGTAAGGTGTTTCTGCTGGACGTGAAAACCGGTCCGATCCTGGGCGGGCCCTTCCTGGGTCAGCCGGGCATCGTCCGGGCCTGGCACATGAACAAAAGCCACTGGCTGGGCATCCTGCTCGACGGCAGCGCCCCGGAACAGACGATCCGGGAGCTGCTGGATCTCAGTTACACGATGACCGCCGGCAGAACGGGTCCTGCGGCAGAAACGGGAGGAAAACGACCGGATAAACAAAGATGACTGAAATCAGAACGAACCGGCTGATTCTGCGGCCTTTCCGGGAATCGGATTATGATGATCTGTACGAATTCCTCTCGCAGCTGAGAGACGACGAATTCGAGGGCTGCCCAGGGATCACATACGAAAACGGCGCGCCGATCTGGAAGGATACCTTCGTTTACGCAATCCTGGAAAGCGACGTCCGGAAAGCTTCGGAGGGGTGAGAAACGCGTATGAATGCTGCGATCCTGTACGTTCACGGAAAAGGCGGCAGCGCGGCGGAATGCGAGCATTACCGGCCGCTGTTCCCGGGCTGCGCGGTTTTCGGCCTGGATTATAAGACCTTTACGCCCTGGGAAGCCGGTCCGGAAATCCGCAATGCGGCAGAAAAGCTGAAAATCGAGTACGATCATATTCGCCTGATTGCCAACAGCATCGGCGCCTTTTTCAGCATGAGCGCCGAAATCGACCGCATCATCGATCAGGCTTATTTCATTTCGCCCATCGTTGATATGGAGAAGCTGATCTGCGAGATGATGCGGTGGGCGAACGTGACGGAAACGGAGCTGAAAGCCAAGGGCGTGATCCGCACCGGCTTCGGTGAGGATCTGTCCTGGGACGATCTCTGCTATGTGCGGGCGCACCCGGTTTCGTGGCGCGTTCCCACCAGCATCCTCTATGGAGAAAACGACAGCCTGACGTCATTGGAGACTGTCAGCGCCTTTGCGAAGGCGCACCACGCCTCCCTTACCGTGATGCGGGGCGGCGAGCATTGGTTTCATACCGAGGAACAGATGCGGTTTTTAGACGACTGGCTTCGAAAAGGAGGAATGGAACGGTGAAAAATGATGTAGCGGTCTGCGGATTGGATTGCACACACTGCGACGCCTATCTGGCGACGGTAAATGACGACCTGGCCCTGCGGGAGAAAACCGCGCAAAAGTGGAGCGAGATGAATCAAACCCGGATTCTTCCGGAGCAGATTGCCTGTGAGGGCTGCAGGACAAACGGGATTAAGAATCTGTACTGCCTGGAGCTTTGTGAGATCAGGCAATGCGCGCGCAAAAAAGGCTATGCGAGCTGCGGAGAATGCGCGGAAATGGAGGACTGCCGGACAGTGGACATCATTCTCCGGCACCATCCGGAAGCCCGGGATAATCTGCGGTCCGCAGGGAACGAAGAAACAAAAGCAAAATGAGAGGCCGGAACGGATGGCGGATACGATCGGAACGAAAATCCTGGTGCTCGGCTGCCCCGGAAGCGGGAAGAGCACCTTTGCGCGCAGGCTGCACGAACGAACCGGCCTGCCGCTGATCCATCTGGACCGGCTCTTCTGGCTTCCGGATCGGACGCACATCTCCCGGGAAGCTTTTGACAGGCGCCTGACTGAAATATTATGTCAACCAAAATGGATCCTGGACGGAGACTATAATCGAACCTGGGAGGTGCGCATTCGCGCCTGCGACACGGTCATCTTTCTGGATTACGATGAGGCGCTGTGCCTGGAAGGCATTGCCGCCCGTGTCGGACAGGACAGACCGGACATGCCCTGGACAGAGCAGACATTGGATCCCGAGCTTGTTGCTCTGGTACAAGGATACCGAACGCAGAGCAGGCCTGTTCTGCTTGCGCTGCTGGCACGGTATCCGGAAAAACGGCAATGGATTTTTCACACCCGCGTCGAGGCGGACCGTTGGCTGTCCGCCCTGCCGGAACGGGCAGATTGAGAGCGGAAAACAGCCGGTCCCGGCGGATCGCGCCGGGGCTGCATACAAATAATGCCAGGAGGGATTGCAATGCAGGAAGCGGAAATCAACCGGGATCTTGCGAGGCTGATGGCGGGCAACGCCCAATACATCGGAAAGCGGAGCACAATCGGAGACATCTCCGGGAGGCTGCGGCTGCAAACCGCAAAGGAAGGGCAGCGGCCGTTCGCCGTCGTCCTTACCTGCTCCGATTCCAGGGTGATCCCGGAGGCGATTTTTCAGTGCGGGATCGGAGACCTGTTCGTCATCCGGGTCGCGGGGAACGTTGTGGACGACCATCAGCTCGGCAGCGTGGAATACGCGGTGGGCCATCTCGGCACCGGGCTTGTCATGGTGCTCGGCCACACCCAGTGCGGCGCCGTCGCCGCGGCGATCCACCGGGAGGCGGAAGGCTGTATCCGGACGATCACCGACGAGATTTGCGCGGCGATCGGCGACGAGACCGATCCGGACCTGGCCTGCTGTCTGAACGTGAAGCGGAGCGTCGAACGGATCGAAAACAGCCTTCACACCGAACCGGACGGCCCCAACGGCGTTACCGTGGTCGGGGCCGTGTATGACATCCGAAGCGGCGCCGTCAGACTGATCTGAACTTCGGTCAGAAAACACGGAACCCGTTTTTGCGCTTGGCCCGACACGGACAGTTTTCCCGTGCCGGGCCAGTTTTACGGTTGCTTTTTCTGCTTTGCCGTGCTATCATGCAGAGAAGAATCCAGGAAAGGAATGGAGCCATGAAAGACGAAATCATTTCCGCACTGGCGAAGGAGCTGAACGTCACCGCCGCCCAGGTGCGCAATACTCTGGAAATGCTGGAGCAGGGGGACACGGTCCCCTTTATTGCCCGCTACCGCAAGGAGCAGACCCAGGGCCTCGACGAGGAGCAGATCCTCAGCATTCAGAAGCAGTACGACTATCAGAACCGCCTGGCTGAACGCAAGGAGGACGTCCTGCGGCTGATCGCAGAGCAGGGCAAGCTGACCGATGAGATCCGCGCGGCGGTGCTCTCCTGCGGGAAGCTCTCGCAGGTGGAGGACCTCTACCGGCCCTATATGCAGAAGAAAAAGACCCGCGCGGCGGCCGCCGTCAAGGCCGGCCTGCAGCCGCTGGCGGACTGGCTGCTCTCGCTTCCGGCGTCGGGCAGTCCGGAGGAGGAAGCGGCGCGCTATCTCACGGAGGAGATCAAGGACACCGCGGCCGCCCTGCAGGGGGCGCGGGACATCGTGGCCGAGGTCGTCAGCGACGACGCGAAGCAGCGCTGGGCCTTCAAGGACGCGATTCTGAAGACCGGCCTGATTGTCACGAAAAAGAAGAAGGACGCGGTGGACGAAAAAGAGGTCTACCGGAACTATTACGACTACAGCGAAAAGCTCTCCACGCTGGCCGACCACCGGATTATGGCGATCGACCGGGCCGAAAAGGAGAAGGTCGTCGCCGTCAGTCTGAGCTTTGACGAGCCCCGGCTGATCGAGCGGGCGGAGGCCGCCCTGCTGAAGGGCAGGCAGACTGTGGCTGAGGGTCAGCTCCGCACGGCAGCCGAGGACGGCTGCACGCGTCTGCTCTTCCCCTCCATCGAGCGGGAGATCCGCTCCGAGCTCAGCGCCCGGGCCCAGGCAAGCTCCATTGAAATCTTCTCCGGAAACGTGGAAAAGCTCCTGCTCCAGCCGCCGCTCAAGGGCCGGGTGATTCTGGGCTTCGATCCGGGCTTCTATAACGGCTGCAAGCTGGCTGTCATCGACGCCACCGGCCGGATGCTGACCACGGACAAGGTCTACCCCTTCCGCGGCAAGAACGTGGATCCCGCGCCCACCAACCAGAAGCTGCTCCGTCTGATCCGGACCTACGGCGTCAAAATCATCGCCATCGGCAACGGCACCGCTTCCCGCGAGAGCGAGAAGCTGGTGGCGGACCTGATCCGTGAGAACGGCCTGGACGTCAGCTACGCCATCGTCTCCGAGGCCGGCGCATCGGTCTGGTCGGCGCAGGAGGCCGCCCGGAAGGAATTCCCGGACATGGCCGTGGAGGAGCGCTCTGCGGTTTCGATTGCGAGACGGCTGCTGGACCCGCTGGCCGAGCTGATCAAGATCGATCCCAAGTCGATCGGCGTGGGCCAGTACCAGCACGATCTGCCGCCCAAGGCTCTGACCGAACGGCTGGACGAGGCCGTGATGAAATGCGTCAACCGGACCGGTGCGGATCTGAACACCGCCTCGACGGAGCTTCTGACCCACATCTCCGGCCTCAACAGCGCGATTGCCGGGGAGATCGTCACATACCGGAACGAAAACGGTAGATTCACGAACCGCAAGCAGCTGCTGAAGGTCAAAAAGCTTGGCCCCAAGGCCTTCAAGCAGTGCGCGGGCTTCCTGCGCATTGTCGGCGGGGACGAGCCCTTGGATCAGACCGCCATCCATCCGGAGAGCTACGATGCGGCCCGCAGCCTGATGACTGCCTGCGGCATCGCTGAGCTGGGGCAGGCGGACGCGGCCTTCCCGGCGGAGAAAACCGCCGATCTGGGCATCGACCCCTATACGCTCAAGGATATTGAGGACGCGATCCGCAGCCCGCTGCGGGACTACCGCGACCAGTTTGACGGCGCCCTGCTGCGCAGCGACGTGCTGGACATCACCGATCTCCATGTCGGCGACAAGCTCTCCGGCACGGTCCGGAACGTGGTCAATTTTGGCGCCTTTGTGGACATCGGTCTGCATGACGACGGCCTGGTCCACGTCTCCCGAATGTCGGAGCGGCAGAACGTCAACCCGATGGATGTTGTCTCGGTGGGCGATATTGTGGACGTCTGGATCCATGAGATCGACGCCGACCGGGGCCGCATCGCCCTGTCCCTGCTCCCGCCCGATCAGCTGAAGCAGCGGGGCGAGCGCAGAAAACAGGACCGTCGCCCTGCCCCCCGCAAGCCGGACCCGGCAGCGGAGAAGCAGAAGCTGAACGACTCCCTTGCCGCCCTCAAAAACAGATTCAAGGGCATCTGACGCGTTCAGGGGCATCTGCGGGCTTCGCATGAGACGGGTTTTGTGCCGCAGGCACAAAATGGCAGCGTGCGAAGCACGGTGCGCTCCCATTAAAATCGAAAGGTTTTAATGGGAGCCTAGTATTACTGTGGAGCGTGCTGTGTTTTGTTGCGTTCTCCCATGCTCTCATACGCACGCAGAAAAAAGCCAAAAAACCCTGATAAATCAAGGAAAAGCCGGAGGCTGCAAGAGCTTCCGGCTTTTCCGTAAAGTGGCGGAGTGAGAGGGATTCGAACCCTCGGTACGCTTTTGACGTACACACGATTTCCAGTCGTGCTCGTTATGACCGCTTCGATATCACTCCATATGACGAACGGCGAACCGTGTGGTTCACGTTCTGCTTGTCCGCGGCGATTGCTCCCGCTTCGGCCTGGCGCGGTCATGCGCTCAAGCCTTGCTATTATAGCCCATGATCCCCGCTTTGTCAACTGATTTTTTCACACTGTCGGAAAAAAATCAGAAACAGTGAAATGTGAGCAACTTGTTTGTTGACAATCCACTGAAAACGGAGTATGATAAATGCGTCAGTTGACACATAATCGTTGATTGGAGGAAACGAAATGTTCTGTGAAAAATGCGGCGCAAAGGTTGAAGACGGCCAGCCGTTCTGCCCGAACTGCGGCAATCGGCTCGGTGCATCCCAGAACGCCCAGCAGGTAAAAACTACTGCGTCCAACTTGCAGAAGCCGGCAAACCCCATGATCACCAATCTGCTTTCCCAGCTTCGCGGCTTCTTCTCCCGTCGCCCCACCGACGCGATCGACAGCGCGGTTGGCAGCACCGGCCTGGAGTGGCTGATTTACCTCGGCTGCTTTGTGATTCTCGGCGCCCTTTCCCTGGCGGTCACCAATGCCGAGCGGGATTATGACTTCTTCGGCAGATCCTTCGGCTTCGGCCTGCTGGCGATGATTCTCTACAATGCGGTGGTCTTTGGCGGAATCGCGCTCTACGTCTACGTGATCCAGCGCAAGCGCCTGCCCATCATGTCTGTCCTGAATCTGACCGAGCTGACGTTCCTGCCCGTGATCATTGTCTACGTGCTGAACATGCTGCTGGGCGTGATCTGGAGCGTCCTGGTCGACGCTGCGATCCTCACTGCAATCGTGATGCAGGTGTTCTTCATTATCGCCGCCCTGCGCAAGCTCGACGACAACGGCGAGGTCAACGTCCTCTACTTTGCCCTGGTTGCAATGGCCACGATCTTCCTGTACATGCTCTTCCGGTATCTGTTTGTGGACAAACTGATCATCGAGGGCGGCATTAAGGCGCAGGTCAAGAATGCATTCAGCGGCTTTAACTACGGCGACATCGGCAACTGGTTCGGTTAATCGTTAACCGGCACCCCCAGCAGGGCACGCGGCAAAATGATTCATTTTGCCGCGTGCCCTGCGATTTTTGTCGAGATTGGCAAGAATCGCCGCCAGCGGGCGGGTGATTGAACGGGAAGGGGGGCTCCGAGACTGCCCCTTCAAACTTCCCCTGCCGGGAGGCTGAATGATATGCATTTTGTAGCCGGTCCTGCGATTTCTCTTGCGGAACGCGGGACTTTGTGCTATACTGAAAAAAAGCAAAAACTGGAGGCGATCCCATGTTTTCAGATCGGGAACGGGTAGTATATGGGAAAAACCAGCTGGCTGAGGTCATCTGCCAGCTCCGGTTTCCCACGATTCTCTCGATTTCAGCCAGGGAGCCGGCGTCGTTCCAGGAGCGGATTCGCCGGGATTTCCCGCAGTACCGGCGGCTGTATGAGCAGCCGGCGCCGAAGCTGAGCGGGGGACCGGGGAACTTCCGTGTCGAGGAGCAGAAGAAAATAGTCAACTATCAGTTCCTCTCGGCGGACGGACTCTGGCGCGTGAATCTGACTGAAACCTTTGTTGCCCTGGCCACGACCGCTTATGTGCGCTGGGAGGAGTTCGCCGCGAAGCTGGACAAGCTCCTGGCGGATTTTATCGCGGAATATGAGCCCGCGTATTTTGAGCGGGTCGGCCTGCGCTTCATCAACGTCATTTCCCGCAAATCGCTGGATCTCGAGGGAATTCCGTTCCGGGAGCTGATCCAGCCGGCCTTCCTGGGCCTGCTGGCGGAGGAGGACGTCCGCGAGGAGGGCTTTGCCCGCTATGGGCAGGATGTGGAGATGCAGGCCGCCGGCGGCGTCCGCGTCAAGCTCCATGTGGGACCCGGCATGGTGAAGAAGGGCAATGTGCAGGATCCGGAGGTCAAGTTTATTCTCGACGACGACGTTTTCATGAACGGCAAGATCCCGATGTACCAGTGCGCCCCGGCCCTGCAGACGGTCCACATCCAGGCCGACCGCCTCTTCCGTGCCGCGCTCACCGACCGGCTTCACGAAGCCCTGGAGCCCACGCCTGCAGACTGAGCCTCAACGATCTTTCCCGAAAAACGCTCCCGAACCGGAGCGTTTTTCCGTCTGCGGCGCGTTTTTTGCAATCTTCGAAAATAAAGGTTTCTTTTTCGGGCAAAATCATGTACAATCATTCAAAATGACCGGGAGGGTTCCATGCTGAATCTCTGTGACGTCAAAACCATGAAGGCGCTGCTGGAAGAGGCCGGTTTTCACTTCTCCAAGTCCAAGGGCCAGAATTTCCTGATTGCCGACTGGGTTCCCGGCAGAATTGCGGAAGAATCCGGCGCGGATGCGGCATCCGGCGTTCTGGAGATCGGTCCGGGCTTCGGCGCCCTGACGCAGCAGCTCTGTCTCCGCGCCGGCAAGGTCGTCGCGGTGGAGGTCGACCGGAGTCTGCGTCCGGTCCTGGATCGGACAGTCGGCTCGTTTGAGAATCTGGAGATCCTCTTTGCCGACGCCCTGCAGCTCGATCTGGCAGACCTGACGCGGGAGCGGTTCGCCGGGCTGCGGCCGCTTGCCTGCGCGAATCTGCCCTATTATATCACGTCTCCGGTGCTGACGAAGCTCCTGGAGTCGAAGGCCTTCGCCGCTGTCACCGTCATGGTGCAGAAGGAGGTCGCCCAGCGCATCTGCGCTGCCCCGGGAACGGCAGACTACAGCGCCTTCACGGTCTTCTGCCAGTATCACGCCATCCCGGAAATCCTGTTCGACGTGCCGCCGTCCTGCTTCCTGCCCCAGCCGAAGGTGACCTCCGCGGTGCTGACGCTGAAAACCCGGACCGAGCCGCCCTGCCGGATCACAGATGAAGCGCTGTTTTTCCGCGTGGTCCGGGCGGCCTTTGCCCAGCGCAGGAAGACCCTGCCCAATGCCCTGGCTGCCGGTTTCCCGGAAATGACCAAGGATGCGCTCACGGAGCTGATTGTATCCTGCGGCCACAAGCCAACCGTCCGCGGCGAGACGCTGTCCATTCCGGAATTCGCCGCCCTGGCAAACCGGCTTGCGGAATGATCCCGCGGCCCTTCTGCCGGCCGATCGAGGCCGGAATCCTGACGATCTGAGGGAACGCCATGTTTTTTGATTCTCACGCCCATCTCGACGACCGCGCCTTTCGCGAGGACCGGGATGCGATCTTCGCCGATCTGCCGAACCACGGCGTCGGCTGGCTGATGAACGTCGGCTGCGACCTTCCCAGCAGTCTGCGGTCGATAGACCTTGCGCACCGATATCCCTTTGTCTGGGCAGCCGTCGGTTCGCACCCGGACGACGCCGCCCAGGTGGACGAGGCGCGCATTGCCCTCTACCGCCAGATGTGCAGGGATGAGCGGGTCAAGGCCATCGGGGAGATCGGCCTGGATTACCACTATGAGGACCCGCCCCGGGAAGTGCAGCTTCCGGCCTTCCGCAGGCAGCTGGAGCTGGCCGCGGAGCTGGATCTGCCGGTCATCGTGCATGAGCGCGAGGCCCACGCCGACGGCATGGAGCTGATCCGGGAATTTCCCACCGTGACCGGTGTCTTCCACTGCTATTCCGGCGCTGCCGAGATGGCGAAGGAGCTGGTCAGCCGCGGCTGGTACATTGGCTTCACCGGGGTTGTGACCTTCAAAAACGCGCGCAAGGCCGTCGAGGTCGCGCAGACCATCCCCCTCGACCGGATTCTGATTGAGACCGACTGCCCCTATATGGCCCCCGAGCCCCATCGCGGCCGCCGGAACGACAGCCGCTGGGTCCCGCTGGTTGCCCGGAAAATTGCCGAGATCCGCGGCCTTCCACTTGAAGCGGTGGAGGAGGCCACCACGGAAAACGCCATGCGCCTGTTCCGCATCACCCCGCCCTGAGTCAGCGCCCTGCGTCCGTTTTTCACTTGATCAAAAATGATTTCCCATCAAAGGAGTTTCAATATGGGCAGCTTACAACAAGAAATCTCCCGCCGCCGGACCTTTGCGATCATCTCGCACCCGGACGCCGGCAAGACAACCCTGACCGAAAAATTCCTGCTCTACGGCGGAGCCATCGCCCAGGCCGGTGCGGTTAAGGGGAAGAAGAATTCCCGCGCCGCGGTCTCCGACTGGATGGAGATCGAGAAGCAGCGCGGCATCTCCGTGACCTCCTCCGTCATGCAGTTCCAGTACGGCGGCTTCTGCATCAACATCCTCGACACCCCGGGCCACCAGGACTTCTCCGAGGACACCTACCGGACTCTGATGGCGGCGGACTCGGCAGTCATGGTCATCGACTGCTCCAAGGGCGTCGAGGCCCAGACCCGCAAGCTCTTCAAGGTCTGCGCCATGCGCCGCATTCCGATTTTTACCTTTATCAATAAGATGGACCGCGACTCCAAGGATCCCTTCGACCTGCTCGATGAGCTGGAGCACGAGCTGGGCATCGAGACCTGCGCCATGAACTGGCCAATCGGCT